>DASYHY010000145.1:0-7354 GCA_036252795.1 Aurantimonas sp.
GCCTTCCAGTATGGCGCCCCGCCGCATGGCGGCATGGCGGCCGGCGTCGACCGGATCGTCATGCTGCTGGTGGGCGCCAGGAACCTGCGCGAGATCACCATGTTCCCGATGAACCAGCAGGCGCAGGACCTCCTGATGAACGCGCCGGCCGAGGCCTCGCCGCAGCAGTTGCGCGAGCTCAGCCTGCGCGTGGCAGTCGATCCGAAGAAGGACGCCTGAGCTTCCAGGTCACGGGCATGTGATCCGTCCGCGTTGGCGGCGCGGACGGGGCGTCGTCATATCCGGCCGGCAGGGGTCGTCCCTGCACCGGGAGCGACGCACGACCATGGACACCACCGAAAAGCAGCTCATCCACGGCCTGTTCGACCGGCTCGACAAGACGGAGCGGACGGCTGCGCCACGTGACGGCGAGGCAGAGGCGTTCATCCGCGAGCGGATCGGCAGCCAGCCGGGCGCGCCGTATTTTATGGCGCAGACCATCATCGTGCAGGATCAGGCGCTGGCGGCGGCCAAGGCGCGGATCGACGAGCTGGAATCCGGCTCGGCGGGCCCGCAGGCGGCTTCGGCGCGGGGCAACCTGTTCGGCAATGCCGGGATCGGCGCCAACGCTGCGCCGGAACGGCCGGCAGGCTCGGCGTGGGGCCGGCGCGGCAGCGCCAGCGTGCCGTCGGCCGGCATGCGTCGGGGCAGCGGCGGTGGCGGCTTCCTCGCCGGCGCGGCACAAACGGCTCTCGGCGTGGCCGGCGGCGTGATGCTCGGCTCGATGCTCGGGAGCCTGTTCGCGGGTGACGACGCGGCGGCCGATGCGGCTGGTGCGGACGACGCCGCGGCAGCAGGGCCCGAGGCGGAAGACGGCGGCTTCGAGGAAGCCGGCTTCGACGATGGCGGCGGCGATTTCGGCGGGTTCGACGACATCTGAGCGCTGTCGGCCAACGCTTCCGCTATCCGTTCCAGTCCTCTTGAACCTATCGATGCCGCGCCGCTCTGATCGAGCGGCGCGGCATTTTGCTGTCAGTCGTTGGCCGAGACGCTGAGCGACAGGACGCCGGGCAGGGTCTGCGGCGCCCCCATCGCGGCGCCGATCACCTGCGTCGCCGGCACCGGGTTCGCCGGCTCGATGGCGATGGCGAAGGACTGCGGATCGTCGAGGAACGTTCTGGCCGCCGTGACGACCTCCTCCTGGAAGGTCGGGTTCTGGAGATAGGAGAGCAGCGCCGGCAGCATCCCGGTGAGCCCCTCGATCAGCTCCTCGCGCGACTGCCCGTTCTCCTCGGCGTAGTAGTCGAGAAGCTTCTCCGTCAGGCCATTGTCGGTGAAGACCACGTTGGCGGAGTTCAGGTAGAGCTGCGACACGAGTCCCATCATCGCCATGCCGGCCGCCGACTGGCTGTCGGGATTGGCCGCCATCTGTTGCTGCAGCTGGGTCAGGGATTCGATGAAGGCGGGCGTGTAGCCGCTGATCGCGTAGGTGACGGAGAGGTTGCCCGCGTCCGTCAGGTCGATGTCGAAGGGATCGAGCTGCAGAAGGCCGGACTGGGGGTCCCAGACCGCCGTGCCCGAGACGTTCCCGGCCAGCGTCTCGTAGCCGAGTTCGCGCATCGTGGCCGCGCTCTCCGCATCGTCTCCGGTTGCCGCGAAGTCGGTGCTGAACGTGCCGAAGTCGAAATCGGACGTGAACCTGCCGTCGTCCGAGATCTCGTTTTCCATCGAGGCGTCATTGAGGGTGAATACCTCCTGGCCGTCCTTCTCGATGCGGACCGACTCGACCCCGGCCCGGTCGAAATAGATGGGTGAGGTCTGCATCGCCGCCGGAACGTCGCTCGCCTCGGTTCCGACGATCTGCAGCCCCTCGACGACCATGCCGGTGACCGTCGAGCGGGTGCCCTCGGTGGTCTCGTCGAGATCGGCGATCGGGACCCGTTCGACGGTCCAGCCTTCTGCAGTGGAGCCAGTGACGTTCTCGAAGGTGACGGCGTCGATCTTGTCGGAGTCTTCGTCCGAGGGAGCCCAGAAGCGCAGGCCCCGCAGCACCACGTTGTCGCCGTCCTCTTCCGCGCTGTCGAAGCTCATCTCCATGCCCTGGCCCTGGGCGACTTCCCTCAGCCGGTCGCCGAAGGCCTGCGCGTCGACTGCGAGAGCCGAACCGGTGGAAAGGAGCAGCGCCGCCATCGCGGCCGGGATGCCTGTCTTGATGATCATGGAAACCTCTTGATTGGAAGCCTCGGCGCGCGGCCGGTCGGGTCGCTGCATCCGGCGCAATCTAGAACGGAAGCGGGCGGGTGATAAGGGAGCGTCGGCGAGGAACACAACGCGGTCATGGCACGGGCGGGGAGGGTGCGACGGACAAAGCTCTGAATAAGCGGCGTTCCGGTCTTGTTCCCGGCCGCTCGGTGCCCTAGAGGGGCGCATGGGCAAGTTGACGGATCCGCCGGCCGGTGCCGGGGACATCGAACCGATCGATCTGAAGGCGGCGCTGGAAGAGCGTTACCTCGCCTACGCGCTGTCGACCATCATGGGCCGGGCGCTGCCGGACGTGCGCGACGGCATGAAGCCGGTTCACCGGCGTATCGTCCATGCCATGCGGGTGCTGCGCCTCGATCCCGGCCAGGGCTACAAGAAATGCGCCCGCATCGTCGGCGACGTGATGGGCAAGTTCCATCCGCACGGCGACGCCTCGATCTACGACGCGCTGGTCCGGCTCAGCCAGGATTTCGCGATCCGCTACCCGCTGATCGACGGGCAGGGCAATTTCGGCAATATCGACGGCGATAGCGCTGCGGCCATGCGCTACACCGAGGCGCGGATGACGGAGGTCGCCACGCTGCTCCTGCGTGGCATCGACGAGGACGCGGTCGACTTCCGCGCCACCTACAACGAGGAGGACCAGGAGCCGGTCGTGCTGCCGGGCGCCTTCCCGAACCTCCTGGCCAACGGGGCGTCCGGCATCGCCGTCGGCATGGCGACCTCGATCCCGCCGCACAACGCCGCCGAACTCTGCGACGCCGCGCTGAAGCTGATCGAGAATCCCGACGCGACGACCGACACGCTGCTGCGCTTCGTGCAGGGGCCGGACTTCCCGACAGGCGGCGTCGTGGTCGACAACCAGGCGCAGATCCGGGAAGCCTACGAGACGGGTCGCGGCGGCTTCCGGGTGCGTGCGCGGTGGGAGAAGGAAGAGGTGGGGCGCGGCGGCTACGTCGTCGTGGTCACCGAGATCCCCTACCAGGTGCAGAAGTCCAAGCTGATCGAGAAGATCGCCGAACTGCTGCAGGCCAAGCGCCTGCCGCTGCTCGCCGACATCCGCGACGAATCCGCCGAGGACGTGCGGATCGTGCTGGAGCCGAAGAGCCGGACGGTCGACGCCGAGATCCTGATGGAATCGCTGTTCCGGCTGACCGATTTCGAGACGCGCTTCCCCCTCAACATGAACGTCCTGTCCGGCGGCAAGGTCCCGCGGGTCATGTCGCTCAAGGCCGTCCTGTCGGAGTGGCTGGCGCACCAGCGGGAGGTGCTCGTCCGCCGCGCCCGCTACCGGCTCGCGCAGATCGAGCGACGGCTGGAGGTGCTCGGCGGCTATCTCGTCGCCTTCCTCAATCTCGACGAGGTGATCCGGATCATCCGCGAGGAGGACGAGCCGAAGCCCGTCCTGATGCGCACTTTCGACCTGACCGACGTGCAGGCCGAGGCGATCCTCAACATGCGGCTGCGCTCGCTGCGCAAGCTGGAGGAGTTCGAGCTTCGCCGTGAATACGAGCAGCTGACGGAGGAGAAGGCCGGCAAGGAGGCGCTGCTGGCTTCCGGTGAGCAGCAATGGGCGGCGATCGCCGCCGAGGTCCGCGAGGTTCGCGAGACCTTTTCCAAGAAGACCAGGCTCGGGCGTCGCCGCACGCTCTTTGCCGACGCGCCGAACCACGCGCTCGACGACATCGCGGTCGCGCTGATCGAGAAGGAGCCGGTGACGGTCGTCCTGTCGCAGAAGGGCTTCCTGCGCGGCCTGCGCGGCCATCTGACCGACTATGCCGGGCTGACGTTCAAGGAGGGCGACGGGCTGAAGCTCGCCTTCCCGGCGATGACCACCGACAAGCTGGTGTTCCTGTCGACCGGCGGCCGCGCCTTCACGCTCGGCGCCGACAAGCTGCCCGGCGGACGCGGGCAGGGCGAGCCGATTCGTCTCACCTTCGAGTTCGATGACGAGCAGGACATCGCCGTCGCCTTCGTGACGGACCCGGAGCGTCGGCGGCTGCTCGTGGCCTCGGACGGCAACGGCTTCGTCGCGACCGAGGCCGACATGCTGTCTGGCACCCGCAAGGGCAAGCAGATGATGAACGTCTCCGCCGGCGTACGCTTGGCTTTGGCCGTTCCCGTCGCGGAGGGCGATCATGTCGCCATCGTCGGCGACAACCGGAAGATGCTGGTCTTCCCGCTCGTCCAGGTGCCGCAGATGGCCCGCGGCAAGGGGATGCGGCTGCAGCGCTACAAGGATGGCGGCGTCGCCGATGCCAGGGTCTTCCGCATGGCGGAGGGTCTCGCCTGGTCGGATTCCGCCGGGCGGGCTTTCGTGCGCTCCGAGGCCGAACTCCTCGAATGGCGCGGCGACCGGGCGCAGGCCGGCCGGCTGGTGCCGAAGGGCTTCCCGAAGAGCAACCGCTTCGCCGGGTAGACGACGCTCGGGCCCTTCTGAGGAGCCCTCGATCGTCAGCCCTCGTAGCGTTCCCAGCCTTTGGCCATCAGGTGCTCCTGCGGCTGGAAGCGGATCTTGTAGTCCATCTTCCGCGAGCCGTTCACCCAGTAGCCGAGATAGAGATAGGGCAGGCCCATCCGGCGCGTCCGCTCGATATGGTCGAGGATCATGTAGGTGCCGAGGCTGCGGGCGCTCTCGCTGGGTTCGAAGAACGAGTAGACCATCGACACGCCGTCTCCCATGACGTCGCTGAGCGCGACGGCGATCAGATTCCCGTCCGAGGCGGCGCTGAAAGCGGAATCGGGGCCGCGCCGCCGGTACTGGATCAGCCGCGTGTCGACCTGGCTGTCCTCGACCATCATCGCGTAGTCGAGGACGCTCATCTCCGACATGCCGCCATGCGTGTGCCGGTCATCGAGATAGCGCCGAAACAGCGAGTACTGCTCGCTCGACGGGCTCGGCTCGCTCATGCGCCCGACGAGGTCGGCGTTCCGGGCCAGCACGCGGCGCATCGAACGGCCCGGCCGGAACTCGTCGACTAGGATCCGCACCGAGACGCAGGCGCGGCAGCGCTCGCAGGCCGGGCGATAGGCGATGTTCTGGCTGCGCCGGAAGCCGCCCTGGCTCAAGAGGTCGAGGAGGCCGGTCGCCCGGTCGCCGACGAGATGCGTGAAGACCTTCCGCTCCGCCTGCCCTGGCAGATAGGGACAGGGGGAGGGGGACGTGAGGAAGAATTGCGGGGTCTGCGGATGATGCACGGTCATGAGCGCAGGCCCTCCCTCACAGCGAGTAGTACCATGGAGCGACGAACGAGAAAGTTAACCACACGAGGATCACCAGCGGAATGCCCGCCTTCACGAAGTCGATGAAGCGGTAGCGCCCGGGGCCCATCACCAGGAGGTTGGTCTGATAGCCGATCGGTGTCGCGAAAGATGCGTTCGCGGCGAAGATGACGCAAGCCAGGAACGGCTCCGGTGCGACGCCGAGGCGCAGGGCCATGTCCAGGGCAAGCGGCGTGAACAGCACCGCCGTCGCGTTGTTCGACAGAAGGTTCGTCATGATGGCGATGACGAGGAAGAGGCCGGAGAGGATGGCAGCCGGCGGCATGCCGGCGAGCAGCGACACCGTTCCCTCGGCGATCAGGGCGGCGCCGCCGGTCCGCTCCAGCGCGGTGGCCGCGGCGATCGAGGCGCCGACCAGCATGAAGATCGAACGGTCGAAGGAGCGCGCCGCCTCGCCGATCGTGAGGCACCCGGTTGCCACCATCAGCAGCGCCCCGAGCACCGCCAGCACGACGATCGGCAGCACGCCCGCCGCCGACATCAGCACGACCGCGAAGAAGATCGACGCAGCGAGCGCGGCCTTCGCCCCCTGCGGGATCGGCCGGGCCGAGTATTCCAGCAGCAACAGGTCGTGATTGCCGCGAAGCGCCGCGATCGCGGACTCGCGCCCGCACAGGAGCAGCGTGTCGCCCGGCTCCAGCCGGATCTCCGACAGGGCGGAGCGCGCCATGCGGCTCTTGCGCTGCAGCCCGAAGAGGGTGACGCCGAACTGCGTCCGCAGGCCGGAATACTGCATCGTGCGGCCGGCGTAGCGCGAGCCCGGCGCGACCACCGCCTCCGCCATCACCATGTCGGGGCCGATCCTGTTGGTGTGCTCGGCGCCGCCATCGCCCGACGGGTCGAGGGTCTTGATCGTCAGATTGCCGCTCGACAGGGCCTTGGAGAAGGCCTGCCGCGTCGCCGTGACGATCAGCCGGTCGCCTGCCGTCAGCGTGATGTCGTCGAAGGGCGGAAGGATCGTCTCGTCGCCGCGCAGGATCATCCGCGGCGTGAGGTCCCCCAGCCCCGCGAACAGCCCCGCCCGGGCGGAGATGCCCTCGAATGCATGGCCCTCCACGATGGTGATCTCGCCGAGAAACTGCTTTCCGCCCGGGTCCACCAGCCGCCCTCCCGCGGCGTCGCGGACCTTGAGGATCCTCGGCATGATCTTGACCACGTAGAGCGCGCCGACGGCGGCGAGAATCACGCCCGGTACCGTCAGGTCGAAGAACCCGATCGTGATGTTCGAGCGCTCCGCGACCCCGGCGACCAGCAGGTTCGTCGACGAACCGATGAGCGTGGTCATGCCGCCGAGGATGGAAAGGAAGGAGAGCGGCATGAACACGCGCGACGGCGCGACGCCGTGCTGGGTGGCGAGCATCGTCAGGATCGGAATGAAGATCACCACCACGGGGGTGTTGTTGAGAAAGGCCGAAAGCGCCAGGGCCCCGATCAGCACCACGGCGACCGCGCCGGTCCCGGCCGAACCGCCGAGCCGCGCGAGCCAGCGTGTCGGAGCGGCCATCGCGTCGGTGGCGAAGAGGCCCTGGCCGATGATGAGCAGAGCCATCACCGTGATCAGCGCGGGATTGGCGAAGCCACTCAACAGGTCGGCGCTGCTGACCGGCACGCCGGCGGCATCACGAAAGGGCAGCCCGGCGAACAGCACCAGGAAGGCGCTGAGCGACGCAGCGGCGACGGCTTCGATCGGCCAGCGGTCCAGCGCGTAGCCGGCGATGCTGACGACGATCAGCAGGTAAGTCGCCCAGACGTGTAGGGAGTCCATGAACCGCCGCGTCTCGTTTGCCCGACGCAGCTTATCGGGTCCGTCGACCGACGTTGCAACCCGTGG
>DASYHY010000146.1:0-29481 GCA_036252795.1 Aurantimonas sp.
CGATCAGGCATCGAATCTGCGGGTTAGCGGATCTCCGAATGCGCGATCGCTGATCCGGCGTCCCCCGATCATGCGGGCGGTGCAGCGCGTAGATCGGCCGACGCGACTCGGCGTCAAGCGCCTCACCACCGAGCAGGGCCCGGCGCCCCCCGCGTCGGCGAGCGGTGGTACCGCGTCAGTGAATGGACCATCTTGTCATGCAGGCATTTTTCTTCAACCGGCGCTTCTGGTTGCTCGCCGGCCTTCTCCTGCTCGTGGTCCCGGTCGCGGCGACGCTGCTGGCGGGCATGATCGGGCTGGAGGCGACCAGCCGCGAAAGCGGGCCGCTCGAACTGACGCAAGAAGTGTCGCTGATCCTTGCGGCCCTGCTTTATGCCGCCGCGGCGGTTCGGCAGCAGCAGGCGGAGCGCATGGCCTCGGCCGGTGCGAGCGTCGTCGCGATCGTATTCTTCCTGCGGGAGCTTGAGCTGCCGGCGACGGGACCCGTCACCGCCTATCTCGATTCCTCGAGCTTCCGCTGGCACGAGGCGGTCGTCGTCGCCGCCATCGCCATTTCCTATCTGGCGCTTCGCTGGCGGCTGATTCCGGTCTTCGTCCAGTATCTGCGCGAATTGCGCGCCTGGCCCTATGTGCTGGTCGCCGCCCTTCTGGTCGCCGGCGCCCTGATCGACGGTCGCCACTGGCTATGGGGCATCGGTTTTCTCCCCGCGACGATCGAGGAGTCCTTCGAGGCGGCGGCCTATCTGATCTTCCTTCTCACGAGCCTGCACGTCTATCGGCACGCCGCAGCCGCCTCGGCGAAGCCTGCATCGCTCCGCCGCGATGCCGGAGCAGGCCTGCTGCCGACGGGAGCAACGCCAGAGCGGGTTCACATCAGGCAGCGATGACGGACTCGGCGGCGACGCGCCGGCAGTCCATCTCGAAGTCGAGTCCGATCACGGGCGGCCGGTTGTAGTACCAGGTCAGGCCGTTGCGGGCCGCGCCGGCCGGGCCGACGAGGTCGCCATAGACGCTGCCGAGATCGTGCACGGTGTAGACCTGCACCCCCGTCGTGTCGGCCCAGCCGGCATCGAACAGCCTCAGGCGGCGCTCCATCTCGGCGAGCACAAAGCGGGCCTTGTCGCGCAGGCCGTCGGGGCCGGTGTCGCCGGGGCGAACGATCCGGTCGGCATATTCGCCCTCCCCGATCTCTGCCACTTCGCAGGATCCCGCGACGACGAAGGACGGCACCGCCGCCGCATCCGGCACCGTGTAACTGAAGGCGTGGAAGGACGGTGTCGCGGGCGGATCGATCGCCGGGCAGACATGTGAGCGGGCGACCGGGTTGGCGTCACCTTCCATGACGCCCCATTCCCTGAGCGTGCCGGCATAGACGCGGTTGAAGGCGAGGAAGGTCTCCTCGGTGAACGGCGCCGGGGAGCGCAACTCGCAGGCGCAGAAGGCGGTCAGCGGCCGGCCGGCCTCCGTTAGATGCGTAGCGATCCTCTCGAAGCCCTCCGCGACCGGGACGGGCTGCGAGAAGCGCACGCGCTGCATCCGGTAGCCCGGCAGCGCGACGACGCCGGCGGAGAATTGCATGACCAGCGGAATGTAGGCGTAGCCGCCTTCGGGTTTCTCCACGAGGCTCATCGGCCCACTCCAGGATCGGCCCAGCCCTTCGCAGGGACAGGCGGCATTGCAAGGGATTGTCCGGTGGCGCCGACGCGCCGGCTCAGGCCGGCACCGCGTGCTCGCCGGCCGGAATGAGGCATCGCGCCATCCGCCGCGGGCCGAGATCGGCGACCGGCGGCGGGGCCGCGACGCAGCGTCGGATCGCGTGGTCGCAGCGCGGCGCGAATGAGCAGGCGACCGGCGCGACGTCGAGCGGCGGCGGCGCGCCCTGGATTGTCTGCAGCGGCTCGCCGCCCGGATTGCCGTGCACGGTCGAGGCGAGCAGGCCCTGCGCGTAAGGATGGCGCGGATCGCGCACGACTTCGCGCAGCGAGCCTGCCTCGACGATCTCGCCGGCATACATCACGGCGATGCGGTCGCAGATTTCCACCGCGACGCCGATGTCGTGGGTGACGAAGATCACCGACATGCCGAATTCCTGCTGCAACTCGCGCAGCAGCAGGAGGATCTGGATCTGCACCGTGGCGTCCAGCGCCGTCGTCGGCTCGTCGGCGAGCAGCACCTTCGGCCGGCAGGCGAGCGCCAGGGCGATCATCGCGCGCTGGCGCATGCCGCCCGACATCTCGTGCGGATAGGAATCGAGCCGGCTCCTGGCCGAGGGAATGCGCACCCGCTCCAGCATCGCCAGCGCCCGCGCCCGGCCTTCACTGGTCGACACGCCATCGTGGCGCACCACCGACTCGGCGATCTGCGCGCCGATCGTGTAGACCGGGTCGAGCGCCAGCATCGGCTCCTGGAAGATCATCGAGACGGTGCGGCCGCGAAACGCCGACAGTGCCCTCTCGTCCATCGCGACGACGTCCTCGCCGGCCACCCTGATCTTGCCGCTGATCGCGGTCCGGCGCTTCGGCAGGAGCCGCATCAGCGCCTTCAGCGTGACGCTCTTGCCCGAGCCGCTCTCGCCGAGCAGCCCCAGCACCTCGCCCTCGCGGACCGCAAAGCTGACGTCGTTGACGGCATGGACCGTGCGGTTGCCGGAGAAGCGGACCTGGAGGTTCTCAACCTCGATGGCATTGACCGGCGCCTCACTCATCGGGCGCTCCCGGCAGCGACGGGGCCTGGCGGTGGAAGTCGCTGGCGCGCTGGAAGCCGGCGCCGAGGCAGAGGATCACGTCTTCCGCGAAGGGTCGGCCGACGATTTGCAGGCCGACCGGCAGTCCGGCCTTGGTGAACCCCGCAGGGACCGACAGCGCCGGCAGGCCGAGATAGTTGATCGGCCGCATGAAGCGGGTGATCTGCTGGATCACCGCCTCGGCGCCGGGGGCGCCGCCAACGTCGCTCTCCTCGAGCGTCGGTGACGGCTGGGCGCTGACCGGGGCGAGGAAGGCGTCGACGCCGGCCACCGCCTCGAGATGTTCGGCGAGCGCGATGCCGCGATAGCGCAGCGATTCCAGATAGGTGACGGCGGGAATCGCGAAGCCGTTTTCCAGCCGCGCCCGCACCTGATCGCCGTAGTCCTGCGGCCGCTCCCGCAGCCACTGGCGATGGAACGCGGCAGCCTCGGCGGCGAGCAGCACCTGCGAGGCGGCCGACAGCACCGCCTGGTCCGGCAGGTCGATCTCGACAATTTCGACGCCTTCCTGGCGGAAGAGATCGAGCCCGGCCTGGTAGACAGCCTCGGTCTCCGGATGGAGATCTTCGGTATAGAACCGCGCCGGCACGCCGAGCCGCATGCCGCGGATCGGCCTGTCGCAGGCGGCGGCATAATCGGGCACCGCGATGTCCGACGCCGTCGGGTCGCGTGGGTCCGCGCCGGCCATCAGGCCGAGGAGCAGGCCGCAATCGAGCGCCGATGTCGCGAGCGGGCCGACCGTGTCCAGCGACTGCGACAGCGGCATCGCGCCGAAGCGGCTGACCCGGCCGACGGTGGTCTTCAGCCCGGTCACGCCGCAGAAATTGGCCGGCATGCGCACCGACCCGCCGGTGTCGGAGCCGAGCGCCGCCGGGGTCAGCCGCGCCGCGACCGCAGCGCCCGAGCCGGAGGAGGAGCCGCCGGTCACGTGCGCCGGCCGCCAGGGATTGCGAGCGGCGCCGAAATGCACGTTGTGGCCGGTCGGCCCGTAGGCGAACTCGGCCATGTTGAGCGTGCCGAGCCGGACCGCGCCGGTGTCGACGAGGCGCAAAAGCGCAGTCGAATCCTCGTCCGCGACCCAATCGCGGCGGATCTTCGAGCCGCAGGTCGAGATCTTGCCCCTGGCGTAGAACATGTCCTTGTGCGCGAAGGGCACGCCTTCGAGGACGCCCTGCGCCGTGCCGCCTGACAGCCGCGCATCGCTGTCGCGCGCCGCTGCGAGCGCCTCGTCCGGCTCGATTGCGATGAAGGCGTTGATCACCGGCTGCCATTCGGCGATCCGCCCGAGGCAGGCCTGTGTCAGCTCGACGGACGAGACCTGCCTCGCAGCCAGGGCCGCGATCATCGCCGAAAGATCGAGCAAGGCGGGATCGGCGATGGAAGGTGTCAGGGCGGTCATGACGGCAGGTTCCCGCTGCGCTGCGCGACGACGAAGCCGGCCGGCTCGGCTGCGAAGGGCAAATTCCCCTCCATCGGCGCAAATCCGGTCAGCGCCGGCCCGATGGCCCGCGCGATGCGGTCGGCGCTACCCGGCTCCAGCGTCTGTCCGGCCAGGGCGGCCATCGCCGCCACGGTCTCGCCTGTCAGTTTCGCGCTCATGCGGCCATCGCCTCTTCTGGTGCCTTGGAATGTCCCGAGCCCGGTATCGCCATGTGGCAGGCGGCCTGGTGCGTCGGCCCGACCGCGTACAGAGCCGGACATCTTGCCGAGCAGACCGGCTCCGCGAAAGGGCAGCGCGTATGGAAGCGGCACCCGGACGGCGGGTCGATCGGGTTGGGTGGATCGCCGGCGATCGGCGCCTCGGTGGTGCGGCGGTCGGGGTCGAGCGTCGGCATCGCCGCAAACAGCGCCCGCGTGTAGGGGTGGCGCGGATTGTGCCACAGTTCCTCGACCGGTCCGATCTCCACCACCTCGCCCAGATACATCACCAGCACCCGGTCGGAGATATAGCGCACGACGTTGAGATCGTGGCTGATGAACAGATAGGTCAGACCGAACTCGCGCTTCAGGTCGTTGAGGAGATTGAGCACCTGCGCCTCGACCGACTTGTCGAGCGCCGACACGGCCTCGTCGAGAATGACGAGGCGCGGCGACAGCGCCAGCGCCCGCGCGATGTTCACGCGCTGGCGCTGCCCGCCGGACAGCTCGTGCGGATAGCGGTTGGCGAAGCGGCGGGCGTCGAGCCCGACCCTGACGAGGAGATCGCGCGCCAAGGTGCGCGCGGCGTTGTCGTCGACACCATGCACCTTCGGCCCGAAGGCGATGGAATCCTCGATGGTCAGGCGCGGATTGAGCGAGGCGTAGCTGTCCTGGAAGACCATCTGCATCCGCCGGCGCAGTTCCCGCAGCGACAGATCCGGACCGACCTTGTTGCCGTCATAGATCATCTCGCCGCCGTCCAGCGGCATCAGGTGCATCAGCAGCCGCGCGGTGGTGGACTTGCCGCAACCGGATTCCCCGACCACGCCCAGCGTCTCGCCCTTGGCGATGTCGAAAGAGACGCCGTCGACCGCGCGAACCAGGCGCTTCTTGCCAAAGAGAGAACTCCTGCCGCCGGGAAAGTGCTTGGTCAGATTCCGGATGCTCAGCAGCGGCTGGCGGGCGCCCCCGACATCGTCCGTCGCCGCCAGCGGCGCGTTGGTCTTTCGGCGCATCGTCAGCTCCTGATGTCCATCGCCGAGCGCAGCCCGTCGCTCAGCATGTTGAAGCAGATGGAGACGGCGAAGATCATCACGCCCGGCAGCGCGGCGATCAGCGGCTGGGCGTAGATGGCCGTGCGCAGCGTGTTGAGCATCAGCCCCCATTCGGGTTCCGGCGGCCGCGTCCCCAGGCCCAGGAACGAGAGGCCGGCCGCCAGGATCATCGACACCGAGACGAGGCTGGTCGCGTAGATGAAAATCGGCCCCAGCACGTTGCCGAGCACGTGGACCCGCATGATCGTCAGCGCGTTCGCGCCGGACGCGCGCGCGGCATCGATGAAGTCGAGGCTGCGCACGCTCGTCGTGACGCTTTCCGCCACCCGCGCGATCGGCGGAATGAAGACGATGGTGAGCGAGACGATGGAGTTGAGGATGCCGGCACCGAGCGCGCCGGAGATGGCGATGGCCAGGAGCACCGACGGGAAGGCGTAGAAGACGTCGATCGTGCGCATGATCGCCGAGTTGGTCCAGCCACCGGCGTAGCCGGCGACGACGCCGAGCAGGGTGCCGATGACGAAGGCGTTGAACACCGGCAGGAGCCCGATCAGCAGCGACAGCCGGCCGCCATAGACGAGGCGCGACAGCATGTCCCGGCCGAGTTCGTCGGTGCCGAGGATGTGGCCTTCCGTGCCGATGGGCCGCAGCCGGCGGATCATCGATCCGTCGTAAGGATCGGCAAGCCCGAGCCACGGCGCGAACAGCGCCGCCAGCAGGATCAGCGCCAGAATGGCGGCGCAGGTCATCGACAGCCTGTCGCGGACGAGCCGGTGGCCGACGGTATGCCAGTAGCCGCGGGGCTTCTCCATCTCGGCCAGCGGCGTGAGGGCTTCGGTGGCGATCGCCATCGGCTCAGCTCCGCTTGATGCGCGGGTCGATCGCCGCCTGCGCCACGTCGACCACGAGATTGAGGAACACGAAGAACAGCGCGAGGACGAGGATCGTGCCCTGCAGCAGCGGCAGGTCGCGCTGGAAGATCGCGGAGTTCAGCAGGAAGCCGGTGCCGGGCCAGGAGAACACGGTCTCGATCAGGATCGAGCCGCCGAGCAGGTAGCCGAGCTGCAGGCCCATCACGGCAATGGCCGTGGGCGCGGCGTTGCGGATGACATGCGCGAAGACCCGCCCTTCGCCGAGCCCCTTGGCCCGCAGCGCCTCGACGAAATCCTGGCCGAGAATGTCGCCGACGAGGGCGCGGACCGTGCGGGTGACGATGCCCATCGGGATCACCGCCATGGTGAGCGCCGGCAGCACCAGGAAGCGGATCGCATCCCAGGTGAAGGTGAAGTCGCCGCTCCAGGCGCCCACCGCCGGCAGCCAGCGCAGCTGCACGGAAAAGATGATGACCAGCACCATGCCGAGCCAGTAATGCGGCACCGAGACGCCGGCGATGGCGATGCCGGTCGCCAGCTTGTCGACGAAGGTGTCGCGGAAATAGCCCGCGAGCAGGCCGAGCGTCACCCCGGCGGCAAAACCGACGAACGCGGCGACCCCGGCCAGCAGCAGCGTGTTGCCCACCGCGCGCATCACTTCGGTCAGCACCGGCCGTCCCGAGGCGATCGACGTGCCGAGATCGCCCTCCAGCGCCTTCGTGATCCACAGGCCGAACTGCACCGGCAGCGGCCGGTCGAAGCCGTAGGCCGTGCGCAACTGCGCGGCGAGTTCGACCGAGGCGTCAGGCGGCAGGATCGACACGAGCGGGTCGCCCGGTGCGATGTGGACGAGCAGGAAACAGACGAGCGCGACGAAGAAGACGATCGGCACGACATAGAGGACGCGCTTCAGGACATAGGCGAGCAAGAGCCGGCCTCCATGGGAGCGATAGGGTCGGGAAGGCAGGGCGGGCCACGGCGGCCGGCCCCGCCTTCAGCTTCATTCCTCGATGGTGATCGGCGAGAAGTCGACGAACCAGCTCTTCGGCTGGACGAAGCCTTGGATCTTCGGGCTCAGCGCGCGCGGGCCCACGTCATGCGCGACCCAGAGGAAGGCGGCCTCGTCGACCGACGCCTCGTGCAGTTCGGCCAGGGCCGCGTCGCGCGCCTCGGCATCGAAGGTGGTGCGGGCCTTGGCGACCAGCTCGTCGAATTTCGTCTCGTTGATGTGGCCCCAGTTGTTGGAGACCGGCGGCGCCATCTTGGAATCGAGGAAGCGCACCATGGCGAAGAACGGGTCCATCGCGGCATAGGTCACGTTGGTGGCGTGCGCGCCGTTGGCGGTCGGGTCTATCGCGCCGCGCCGCCAGTTGGTGAAGAGCGTGTTCCACTCCACCACGTCGAGCTCGACGTCGAAATAGCACTCCGCCAGTGCCTGCTGCATGTACTCGTTCATCGGCAGCGGCTGCATCTGCCCGGAGCCGGACGCCGACGTCTGCGTCTTCACCGCCAGGCGGTTGCTCTCGGAGAAGCCGCTTTCCTCCATCAGGCGACGCCCCTCTTCCGGATCGTGTTTGATCTCGAAGGTCGGGTTGCCGCGCCAGGGATGGCCTTCCTCGACGGTGCCGGTCGCCGGCACCATCAGCCCGCCGAGCAGCCCGTCGCGCAGCCCCTCACGGTCGATGCACAGATTGGCAGCCTTGCGGACATTGATGTCGTTCCAGGGCGAGCCCTCGATGCGCGAGAACTGCCAGGGCCAGACATGCGGCTGCTCGTTTGCCTCGATGACGAAGCCGCGGCCCTCGATCTCGGGAATGGCGTCCGGCGACGGCGCCTCGGCCCAGTCGATCTGGCCGGACAGGAGGGCCGCGGTCCGGGCATTGGCTTCCGGCATCGGCAGAAGCACCATCCGGTCGACGCCCGGCACGCGGTCCGCGTCCCAGTAATCCTCGTTCTTCACCAGTTCCAACCGCTCGCGCGGCACGAAATTGTCCATCTTCCACGGGCCGGTGCCGGAGGCATCGGCGGCGAAGCGCTCCCAGGCGGCTGCGGACCGGTCGGCCTCGGGCACGTCGCTGAGCCCGTCATAGATCTCCTGCCAGTGCGTCGGGCTCGCCATGAACAGGTTCGACAGATTGATCGGCAGGAACGAATCCGGCTCGGAGGTCGTCAGTTCGACCGTCATGTCGTCGACGACGCGGGCCGAACGCAGTGTCGGCATGCGGGAGGCGGTCACGCCGACCTGGCTCGGGTCGAACTGCAGCGCGTCCTCCTTCAGCACCTTCTCGACGTTCCACACCACGGCCTCGGCGTCGAAGGGCGAGCCGTCGTGGAAGGTCACGCCGTCGCGCAAGGTGAATGTCCATTTGGTGGTTTCGGCCTCGTCCACTCCCCATTCGGTGGCCAGACCCGGAATGATGACGGAGGCATTTTCCTCCGAGGACAGGTCCCACATGGTGAGGGCGTCGTACATCGTCAGGCCGGTGAAGCGGTTGCCCTCGAAGCCCTGATCGGGCTGGCCGAGCGTGCGCGGGATGTCGGCGGCCGTCATGCCGATGCGGAGCACCGACTCCGACTGGGCGAGCGCCGGCAACGACGCCGACAGGAGGAGTGCTGCAAGGGCGGTTCCGCCCATGAAGGTAGCGCTGAGTTTCGGCATGCCTGGAATCCTCTCGTCAAGCTTCGACGAAGGACGTCATGCAATGCCCGTGCCATACCTGCGCCGTCCCGGCGCCTACTGCTTCGACAACCGCAGGAACGAGCCGGAGGCATCAGGCAGCATGCAGGATGACCAGATTCTGTGCATGCACTCGTATCGAACAGGATTCTGCCGTCACGGCCACTCGATGAAGGGTCTTTCGCGCCGGAACGAGCGCCGCCCGTTCTTGTAGGCGGCGAGCGGTACGGCGTTTTCGGCCAGGGCCTCGCCGGGCGAGGCGGCGTCGAGGACGACGAGGTCGGCGGGGTTGCCGACGGCGATCCCGTAGTCGGTCCGGTTCATCAGCCGTGCTGCGCCGCCGGTGATCAGATCGAAGCACATGTCGAAGCCCTCCGGGCCGACATGCATCGCGTTGGCATAGAGATTGGCCATGCGCAGCAGCGAGCAGTCGCCGAAGGGCGTGAACGGGTTGAGCACGTTGTTCGTCGCGATCGAGGCGGTGACGCCCCGTTCCGCCAGCCAATGCACCGGCGCGATGCCGCGGGGGCGGTCGAAATCCCTGTCGCGGCCGTTGAGATAGAGGTCGGTCGCCGGCAGTGCGGTGATCGCGACGCCCGCTCCGGCCAGTTGCCGCGCCTTTTCCGCCAGCGCTCCGGGGTCGATGGCGGAGAGCTTGGTCGCGTGGCCGGCCGCGACGCGCCCGCCCCAGCCATGGGCGTCCGTCGCCCGACAGACGGCGCCGAGCAGCGACCCTTCCGGATCGAGGTCGAAATCGAGATGCAGGTCGATATCGAGGTCGCGCTCGTGCGCGATCGCAAAGAGCCGGTCGATCTGCGCCTGCGGATCGCTGTCGGTGTAGGGGCAGCCGCCGAGCAGATCGGCGCCCTGATCGAGCGCCTCGAGGATCAGCGTCTCGGCGCCGGGGTCGTTGGTCAGCCCCTCCTGCGGGAAGACGCAGATCGAAAGATCGATCGCGAAGGCATAGTCGGCCTTCAGCCGCCTTATCGCCGCGAACGAGCGCAGGCCGACCCGCGGATCGATCTCGACATGGGTGCGCATGTGGGTCGTGCCCTGCAGGATCGACTTTTCCAGGGTGCGAGCGCCGCGGGCGTAGACATCCGCCTCGGTGAAGGAACGCTTGAGCCCGGCGATCGCCGCGATGGCGCCTTTCAGCCCGACGCCCGGCACGCAGCAGCCGGACAGGCACGATTTGTCGAGATGGACGTGCGTGTCGACGAAGCCGCCGGTCAGCAGCGCGCCGCCGAGATTGTCGTCGACCCGGCCAGCCGGCAGATCCGCTGCGATGGCGGTGATACGCTCGCCCCGAACGCCGACGGCGTGGAGTCCAGGCTGGCCGGAGAGGGTCGCATCCCGCAGCACCAGATCGAATTCCTGTGGGTCTTGCATGGAAATGGTAGCCATCTGGAGCGGACCAGGCGGCCGCTGAAAATCATATTGCATACGATACACTCTTCGTATTGCATGAACTTCGGGCGAGACAAAGGGCGGGAGCAAGGGAAATGACGGACGCGGGGCGCGACCTGGAAGCGGTGAAATCCTACCTGGAGGCCTCGATGGCGCCCGATCCCGTGCGCGCGGCCAGCTTCGTGGCGCCCGGCTTCGTCGCCCGCTTCACCGGCGGCCGGGTCTTCGATAGCCCGAGCGGCCCGACCGGCTTCAACGCGGCGCGCTATCGCTGGGTGAAGAAGCGGATCGAGCGTTACGACGTCGTCGAAGGCAGCCCGGACGGGACGATCGTCTACAGCCTCGGCTATCTCTACGGGGAGTGGCCGGACGGGACGCCCTTCGACCACAATCGCTACATCGACCGCTTCGTCGTGAAGGACGGGCTGATCACGGAGACGGATGTCTGGAACGACAGCGCCGAGTGGATCCTCGACCCCGCCTGTGCCCGTTCGGCCTGATCACTTCCCGGCAAGGAAGCCGGGGGCGGTCCGTTCCTCGGCATAGGGCGCGAGGATGTCCATCAGGTCGCGCGTCCGGGCATCCGGCGTCTGCAGTAGCGCCCGCCCCGCGACCGCCTCCAGATGCTCGGCCATGAGATCGGCGGCCGCCGCCGGATCGTCGCCCGCCAGGGCATCGATCAGCGCCAGGTGCTCGTTGACGGCGCAGTCTGAGGAATGCGGCCGCCCGAAGGTCGAGAGCGACAGGCCGGCGCGGTAGGATATCTCCGTGACGTAGCGGATCAGGATCGGCTTGCCGGTCATTTCCGCGAGGCGGACGTGAAAATCCGTGGCCAGACGGATCGAGGTGCCGGGAGCGGCGTGCCGGGCTTCGTCCTCGGCCTTCACCATCGCCCGCAATTCGGCGATCTGCTCCGGCGTCAGTCGCCCGGTGATGTGCTTGACGACAAGCCGTTCCAGCTCGACGCGGATGTCGAAGATGTCGCGGGCATCGGCAAAGGACGGGCTCGCGACGACGGCGATGCGGTTGCGGCGCAGGTCGACCAGCCCCTCCGCTGCCAGTTGGCCCAGCGCGTGCCGCGCGATCGTGCGGCTCACGCCGAAACGCTCCCCGAGAGCATCCTCCGGCAGCCGGTCCCCCGCGTGCAGCGCCCGCTCGATGATCGCCCGGCGGATCGCCTGACAGATCACGCGCGCCCGGTCGCCTTCCGCCCGCACGGCCTTCCGCTCGCCCGCCATCGCCCACTCTCCGCCGTCTCTCCCTTCCCCGCATAGTCCTCTGAACCGCCCTTTCGCAATGGCGGTCGCCGCCGGTTAGGCGCCTAGCTTTTGATCATCTGCGCCGGGGAGAGGCATCGCGCTGGTCCCGCGCCTGCCGCGCCGGCCCCCGACGGAAGAAAAGTGGGGTGCCCGCCGGAACTGGTATCGCTCTTGCATGCACCTTTGATTGAAAGCGCATGCGAGGGATGAACCGCCATCATGTCAGCCACCGACGGGCCGAAGCCGACCGCGATCGAACTGTCCGAAGCATCCGTCAGCTTCGGGCAGGGCGCAAGCCAGGTTGCCGCGCTGCAGGCGACAAGCCTGAAGATCGCCGAGGGCGATTTCGTCGCGCTGGTCGGCCCCTCCGGCTGCGGCAAGTCGACGATCCTCAAGCTGGCGGCGGGTCTCCTCCAGCCGACCAGCGGCGTCGTCCTGGTCGGCGGGCGCGAGGTTGCCGCGAAGGCGCTGCGCATCGGAATGGCGTTCCAGAACCCGACGCTTCTGCCCTGGCTCACGATCGAGAAGAACGTGATGCTGCCGCTCAAGATCGTCGAGCCGTTCCGCAGCGAATTCCGCCGCAAGCGCAAGACGGCGTTCCGCGACCGCGTCCACGCACTGCTCGACGAGGTCGGGCTGACGGGCTTTGCCGACCATTATCCCTGGCAGCTCTCGGGCGGCATGCTGCAGCGGGCCAATCTCTGCCGGGCGCTGGTGCACGAGCCGCGGCTGCTGCTGCTCGACGAGCCGTTCGGCGCGCTCGACCAGTTCACCCGCGAAGAGCTCTGGGGCACGCTGCAGGAGCTCTGGATGAAGTTCCGGCCCACTGTCCTTCTCGTCACGCACGACCTGAAGGAGGCCGGCTATCTCGCCGGGCGGATCTGCGTGATTAGCGCCCGCCCCGGACGCATCGTCGATGACAGTGTCGTCGGTTTCGCGCGGCCGCGGACGGTGCAGATGACCTTCGAGCCGGATTTCGTGGCGCTCAACCAGCGCCTTCGCGCGCAGATCGTCGACGCGCGCTCCGCGTCTTCCGCCCCGGTTTCCTGAAGGACGCGCCCCATGGCTGAACAATTCAAGCGGCGTATCTGGGCCCTCCTCCTGATCCTCGGCTTCTTCGTCGCCTGGGAGGTGCTGTGCCTGGTGCTGGGCTTGTCGGACCTGGTGCTGCCCCGCCCAAGCCAGGTGATCGAGACGCTGTTCGCACGGATGGACATCCTGTGGCCGCACGTCCTTCAGACGCTGTGGACGACGATGGTCGGCTTCGTCCTCGGCGTCACCGTCGGCGTGCTGATCGGCGCGATCATCGGCGTCTCGCGCACCGCATACGATACGGCCTATCCGCTGCTGATCGGCTTCTCGTCGATCCCGAAGGTGGCGGTCGTGCCGATCTTCGTCCTGTGGTTCGGCTCCGGCACCGTCCCGGCGATCCTGACGTCGCTGGTCATCTGCTTCTTCCCGATCGTCGTGAACATCGCGACGGGCCTGGCGACGACCGAGCCGGAACTGGAGGACGTGCTGAAGGCGCTCGGCGCCAAGAAGCGCGACATCCTGTGGAATGTCGGCCTGCCCCGGACGATGCCGTTCTTCTTCGCGTCGCTGAAGGTCGCCGTCACCTACGCCTTCGTCGGCACCGTCCTCTCCGAGACCGTCGCCTCCAATCGCGGCATCGGCAACGTGATGATGTCGGCCTCGTCGAATTTCGACGTGCCGCTGGTCTTTGCCGGCCTCTTCATTCTCGCGGCACTCGGCGTCGCCCTCTACGTCGCCTTCTCGCTGATCGAGAAGCGGGTCACCTTCTGGGCGAGCCGCAAGAACGACCTTGCCGCCACATGACGGCAATCACCCCTCCCCCTCCCGAACCAAAGGATCGCAGGATGATGAAGACCCCCACGGCGGCGCTGGCTCTTGGCGCCTTCCTGTCCACCGCCACTTCGGCGCAGACGACCGACATCCGCTTCACGCTCGGGTGGAAGACGCAAGGCTCCGACGCAGCCTTCTTCCTCGCCCAGGAGAAGGGCTATTTCGCGGACGAAGGTCTCAACGTCACCATCGACCAGGGCGAAGGCTCGGGCGCGACCGTGACGCGGATCATGTCGGGCGCCTATGACGCCGGCTTCGGCGACATCAACGCCATCATCCAGAACGCCTCGACACGGCCCGACGAAGTGCCGCTGATGGTCTACCAGATGTGGAACCAGCCACCCTTCGCCATCGTCAGCAAGAAGGACGCCGGCATCGGCGCACCGGCCGATCTCGCCGGCAAGACGCTCGGCGGCGCGCAGGGCACGCCGACGACGCGCCTGCTGCCGGTCTTCGCCCGCACCAACGACGTCGACTTCTCCGCCATCGCCATCAGCAACATGGCGCCGAACCTTCAGGAGCCGATGCTGATCCGCGACGAGATCGACGGCGCCCTCGTCTTCAACATCACCAGCTGGTTCAATCTCCTCCTGAATCGCCAGGATCCGGAAGCCGATTTCAACTGGCTGAATTTCGGCGATTACGGCCTCGACCTCTATTCCAACGGCCTGATGGTGTCGCAGGCGATGATCCGCGACAATCCGGAAGCCGTGGCAGGTCTCGTCCGTGCGGTGAACAAGGCGACGGTCGAGATCGGCCTCGACCAGGAAGCCGCGATGGACGCGACGGTCGCCTACGACAATCTGGTGAATCGCGACATCGAGAAGCAGCGGCTGCAATTCGCCTACAGCAACCTGATGACCTCGGAGGAGAGCGGCCGGATCGGCGTCGGCGACGTCGACGACGAACGGCTTGCCCGCTCCATCGACATCGTGGTCGAAGGCTATGAGCTCGAAGTGACGCCGCAGGTCCGGCAGGTCTTCTCGCGGGAGTTCCTGCCTGCTCGCGACGAGCGCGAGCTGGTCTACGAGGCAAACTGACCTCCCTTCGGGGACCCTGTCCGGCGCGCCGCCAGCGGTGCGCCGGGCCCGACGCAGGAGAATGACCATGCCGGCCGTGATCGCCAGCGACCTCTTGGCGGGTGCCTCGCTGACGCGCCGTTCCGGCGCCAGGCTGGAGTGGCAAGGCGAGACCATTGCCGCCGTAAGCACGGCGGACGCGCCGCAGGATCGCCGGCTTCTGGTGCTGCCGGCCTTCGCCAACGCCCACGATCATGCCCGTCCGCTGGCGATGTCCTCCTTCGGCGCCGCCTTCATGCCGCTCGAGACGTGGCTGCTGCGCTCGGCCCTTGCGACGCCGCCCGATCCCTATCTCGCAGCCTGTGCGCCGCTGGCCCGCGCGGCGCAGTCGGGATGCGCCGCCGTGATGGTGCACTACACGCGGCCGAGCGGCACCCGCCCGCTGGTCGACGAGGCGAGCGAGGTCGCGCGGGCGGCCGGCGATGTCGGGGTGCGCATCGCGTTCGCCCTCGCGCTGCGGGACAGGAACCCGCTGGTCTACGGCGACGAGACCGGACTGGTCGCGGCCCTGCCGGCCGAGGCGCGCGCCGCCGTCGATGCAGTCTATCGGCAGAAGCCGCGCTCGGTGGCGGAGATGATCGAGACCAGCGATGCGGTCGCGGCGGCCATCGAGGGCCCGATGGTCTCGGTCCAGTACGGTCCGGCCGGGGTGCAGTGGTGCTCGACCGAACTTCTCGAGGCTATCGCGGAGCGATCCGCGACGACCGGCCGCCGCGTCCACATGCACCTCCTGGAAACGCGCCACCAGCGCGCTTGGGCGGATGAGGCGTTTCCGGGCGGGATCGTCAGCCATTTGAAGGACATCGGGCTCCTTTCGGATCGCCTGTCGCTCGCCCATTGCATCCATGCGACGCCAGCGGAGCTGGAACTCATCGCCGAGGCAGGGGCAACCATCGTCACCAACACCAGCTCCAACCTGCACCTGCGGTCGGGCATCGCGCCGATACCGGTGGCGCTGGCGAGCGGCTGCGACGTCGCCGTCGGCATGGACGGCCTCGCCTTCGACGAGGACGACGACATGCTGCGCGAAATGCGTCTGACCCACGCAGTCCATGCGGGGCTCGGCTTCGAGCCCACCTACGACCGACACGAATTCCTCGCCTCGACGATCGCGGCCGGAAGGTGGGCGATCGGGGCGCCCGGCAGCGGCGCACTGGAGTCCGGCGCCCCGGCCGACTTCATCGCCATCGATCTCGACCGGCTGGACCGCGATGCCATCATGCCGGTCGATCCCGTCGACCTCCTGTTCGCGCGCGGCACCGCGGCGCATCTCGAGCGCCTCGTCGTCGCCGGGCGCACAATCGTCGCTGACGGCCGCGCGACCGGCATCGATCTGCCGGCCGTGGAGAACGAACTGCGCGAGCGCTATCGCAGCGGCCGCGACCGCTTCGACGGCCTCGAAGCCGCCTGGCCGCAGCTGGAGAACGCCATCCAGCACTGGTTCGCCGACCGGGGCGCCGCATGCTGCTGAGCGGCCGAGAGGCGATCTCCCGCCGAGGCATGGTAACGAGCCCCCACACGCTGGCGAGCGAGGCGGGGCTTCGGGTACTGGCGGACGGCGGCAACGCCATCGAGGCCGCGATTGCCATGGGCGGAGTCCTTGCCGTCACCTATCCGCATTTTTGCGGGCTCGGCGGCGACGCCGTCTGGATGGTGGCGGATCGCGAAGGCCGGCGCGACTGCTTCCTCGGGATCGGCCAGGCCGCGGCCGTGCCCGGCGCCTTCGACGGGCCCATCCCGGTGCGCGGGCCGCGATCGGCGGTGACCAGCGCCTGTCTCGTCGACAGCTGGGGCCACGCGCTCGACTACGCGCACCGGCACTGGCAGGGGCGGCGAAGCTTCGCCTCGCTGCTGGCGGACGCCATAGGGCTCGCTCGCGACGGCTTTGCCGTCACCCCCTCGCAGGCCTTCTGGCTGGGCATGCGGGCCGGCGAGACCGCCGACTGGCCAGGCTTCTCCGCCGTCTTCAACGTTCCCGCCGGGTCGAGCTTCCGGCAGCCGGAGCTTGCCCGAACACTGGAGACGCTCGCCGCGGAGGGACCGCGCAGCTTCTACGAAGGCCGGCTGGGCGCGCGCATCGCCGGCGGACTGGCCGCCGCGGGAAGCCCGCTCACGAGCGAGGACCTTCAGCGGACGCGCACCCGCCAGGTCGAGCCGCTCAGCCTCGACTATGGCGAGACGACGCTGCTCGCCCCGCCACCGCCGACGCAAGGGGTCTCCACGCTCGCCATCATGGGCATCCTCGCCTGCATCGGCGGCAACGGCGTCGCCGAAGGCAGCGCCAACCACTATCACCGCCTCGTCGAGGCGGTGAAGCAGGCTTTCCTCGAACGCGACCGGATCGCCGATCCGGACCATGCGGCGCAGCAGGTGGCGGACTGGCTCTCGCCCGAGACGCTCGCGGCGAAGGCGGGGCGGATCGACCGCCGCCGGGCAATGCCCTGGCCGCCGGTCTTCCGCACCGGCGACACCGTCTTCCTGGCCGCGACCGACGCGGAGGGCCGCAGCGTCAGTCTGCTCCAGAGCCTCTATTTCGACTGGGGCAGCGGCGTCGTCGCCGGGGACACCGGCATACTCTGGCAGAATCGCGGCGCGGCGTTCAGCACCGAACCCGGGCATCCCAACGTCATCGCGCCCGGCAAGTGTCCCTTCTACACGCTCAATCCGGGTATCGCCGTCCAGGACGGACGCCCCAGCCTGCTCTACGGGACGCAGGGCGCCGACGGGCAACCCCAGACGCTCGCCGCCATTCTGTCGCGGGTGCTCGATCACGGGCTTGCGCCGGCCGAAGCGCTGGCGCGGCCGCGCTTCCTGCTGGGGCGAACCTTCTCGGACAGCCGCGACAGCCTGAAGCTCGAGGCGGATGTCGACGATGCGGTGGTGGCGGAACTGCGCGAACGCGGACACGAGCTGGCGACGATCCCGGCGCACAGCCCGCTCGCCGGCCAGGCGGGGCTGATCCGGATCGGGGCGGACGGGACCATCACCGGCGCACATGACCCCCGCAGCGACGGCGTCGCCCTCGGCCTCTGAAATCGTGGCGCCTGGCCCGACGCCGAGGCTAATTCCAGAAGCCGAACAAGGCGGCGATGAAGGCGCCCATGAAACGGACCAACTCCATCGCCCAGTCATAGGCGTAGAGGAGGTTGAGCCCGGGCGTCAGCGCCCAGAGGAGTTCGCCCACCGCAACCCAGGAGATGGTGTTGCGCGTCCCGAACCATTTGGCGATGGCGATGACGTAGCCCTGGGCGATGAGCCAGGCCGGCGCGAGTGTGACGACCATGCGGAGCGCGCGCGGCAGCCGTCCCGCCCGCCTGCTCGGGGAGAACAACTCGAATGCCAGGGGCCACAGGACGATCAGCGAGATCCACGAGGAGACCAGCGCCGTGACGATCTGCAGGACCAGGCTGATGTCGGAAAATTGCACTCGCGGTTTCCCCTGAGGGTCGCATCCAGTCTACCCGCGCACGTGGGCGGATCTTGGTCCTGCGACGCATCGAGCAAGACCTCCCGGACACGGTTCGGTGAACACGTTTTCCTTTCCGGAACAAGGTGGTAACATCTGCAGGCAGTGTAACCATGCGTCGCGTCCCTGTGAATGTTCGCTTTCATGGAGGCTGTCATGAAGCACCAGTTCCCGCGCGAATTCGACAATGCCGCAGTAATCCCGCCCGCCGGAGACATGAGCCGCGCCGAGCGGCTCAGGCGCTGGGCGGACCTGCTGGACAGGCACCGCGGCCACATCCAGGCGCTCGACCGGATCGAGTATCTGACCGGCCGCGAACGCCGGGCGGTGCGCGGCGCCCGCACGCCGATGGCCGTCGCCTTCGCCGACCCGATCCTGCGTGATCAGGGCCTCACCGGCGACACGCTCGGCGAGACGATGAATTTCTTCGGACTGTCGGACGATGACGCCCATCGGCTCTTCTGCGACTGCCACTATCACGGGACGATGTCGAACTTGGGTCTCTCCCACCGCCTGCGGGCGGAAGCGAGGCCGCCCTTCGTCGCCTCGCTCTGGCAGCGGGCGCGCAGCCTCTTCATGAGCTGAGGCGCCAGGCGGTCCGACGATCCCCCGCCGCCGACCGGGACCGCCGGTCGGCGCGACGGCGGCGGATTCGGATGTGATCCCGATCAGTCTCATGCCGCCGGAGCGACGAGCGGGCCGGAGAATTCCATTCGCCGGCAGCGGCCCCGCACGACATGCTTTGCCCTTGTCAGTCTTTCGGCGAGCGTCTAACTCCGGGCGAAACGTGCGCATGCCGGCTGTCGCCGGTGATGCCGGCACGGCTGAAAGACCGGGCCGGCGCGAGCCCGGACCATGCCGAGGGACCGTCCATGACCTATGTCGTGACCGACAACTGCATCCGCTGCAAATACATGGATTGCGTGGAAGTGTGCCCGGTCGACTGCTTCTACGAAGGCGACAACATGCTCGTCATCCATCCGGACGAGTGCATCGACTGCGGCGTCTGCGAGCCGGAATGCCCCGCCGAGGCAATCAAGCCGGACACCGAGCCGGGTCTCGACAAATGGCTCAAGATCAACACCGAATATGCCGAGAAGTGGCCGAACATCACGATCAAGCGCGAGGCGCCCGGCGACGCCAAGGAGCATGACGGCGAGGAAGGCAAGTTCGAGAAGTACTTCTCGCCAGAGCCGGGCCAAGGCGACTGAGCCTGCCGCCGTCGTGATGCCGGCCCGCGCCGGCCGCGCGCCTGGATGCCGCCTATCCGAAGCCGTCGCCGCGTAGCCGATCGAGCTGGCGGCGCTCGCGCTTGTTGGGCGGCTGCTTCGACGGCTGGTAGCCGGTCTCCTGCAGGGGCGGCGTCTGGTCCGGCCTGACCGAGGGCTGGGTGATCTCCTCGAACAGTTCCGCTGCCTCGCTGGCGGGCCCGCGCCGCACGCCCGGATCGCGCACGGTCAGGATGCGGATCCCGCTTCTGAGGCTGATCGTCAGCGTGTCGCCCGGCCGCAGGATGCGCGCCGCATTGTCGATCTTGTCGCGATTGATCCGGACGGCGCCCGACTGGACCAGCTTCTGGGCGAGGCTGCGCGACTTCACCACGCGGGCGAAGAACAGCCATTTGTCGATGCGCTGCCCGCCCTCAGCCATCGCGTCTCCCGCACATGCTATTTGCCCAGCTTGTCCCGGAGCGCCGCCAGCTTGGCGAAAGGCGAGTCCGGATCGGCGACGCGCTGCGGCTTGCCCTGCGGCTTGTCGAAGCGGCGCGGCGGGCGCTCGTCTCCGCCGCCGGCACGATCCTTCTTCCAGTCCTTGTCGGGACGCTGCTTGTCGGGCCGCCCGCGGCCCTTGCCGTGCGCGAACTTGCCGCCGGCTTCCTGGTCACCGGTGCGCGGCGCATCGCGGCGCTCCCGCGCCGGGCGCTCGCCTGCCGGAGCGCCGCGGTCGCCCTCGGCACCACGCCCCCTGCCGCGCTTCTGGCCCGGACGCTGACCGGGACGGCCCCCGGCGCGCTGGGGCCGCCAGACCTGGACGATTTTCGTCGGCTCGGGCGCCATCTCCGGTGCGTCGGCGGCAGCCGCTTCAGGAGCATCCGCCTCGGGAGCGTCTTCTTCGGGAGCGGTTTCTTCGTGGACAACATCGCCTGCATCCGGCGCGATGTTTTCCTCCAGCGCGCTGACCGCCTCATTCACCAGAGCGTCGACATCGGTGACCGCCTCGGCCGGGGCATCAGCCGCGCCGGCTGCCGTCGGCTCCTGCGCGGGCGCTGCCGGCTCGGCCTCACCGGCCGCCGTGTCAGGCGTCGGCTCGTCCGGGGTGGCGGCGCCGTCGCCTTCGGCAGAAGAGGCATCGCCGGTGGCGTCGCCTTCGCTCGTCGCCTCGACCGTGTCCGCCGGTGCAGCGGCTGCGGCATCCGGTGCCGCGGCAGCGGTGTCTGCCTCGGCCTCGGGTTCGGTCTGGTCCGCATCGGGCTGCGGTGCGTCCGCCGTGGCGGCGGCCGCCGCGGCCTTGCGAGCCGCTTCCGCCCGCGCAGCTTCCTCGGCGGCGACGACGGCTTCGGCGTCGAGCCGCTGCAGCTCGGCCTCGACGGCCGGCGCTTCAATGCCTTCCGGCCGGTAGCCGAGACCCTTCAGGATCTCTTCCATGTCGTCGGCTGTGGCGCCGAGGATCGACATCATCGCCGGGGTGACCAGGAACTGCGACCCGTTATAGGCGCCCTCCGGCCGCTTGCCGGTGCCGGGCTTCCAGGCGAGCGCCGGGCGGATGAGGTCGGCGAGGCGCTCCAGTATGTCGACGCGAACCGCGCGCCGCCCGAGCAGGCGATAGCCGGCGAGGCCATAGAAGATCGGATCAAAGGTCGCGTCCGCCACGGCGGAGGTCCGTCCCGTCGCCAGAAGATGCGTCGCCTCGCCATAGCCGGCACGCTCGCGCCCGTCGTTCTTGATCGCCCAGAGCAGCGTGATCAGCGCCGCCGGCGCCGGCTTGATCAGCGCCGGCACGAAGATGTGGTAGGCGCCGAAGCGCACGCCGCAGCGCCGCAGCGCCGCCCGGGCGTCCTGCTCCAGGGCGCGAACATCCTCGGCCACGTCGCGCCGCTGCAGGATGCCGAGATTCTCGTAGAGACGGTAGGCGATTCCACGGGCGGTGCCCTCCAGCGACTCGCCCGACTTCAGATCCGCCAGCGGCTTCAGCACGGTGGAGACCTGATAGGTGACGAAGCGCTCCGCCCGCGCGGCGACCTTGTCCCGCGCCGGACCGGTCAGATGCTCGTCGGCCAGAAGCACGACCTTGGGCGCCAGCACGTCGTCGGTCGCGGTCAGCGAGGCGATCGGCGCCCCGAGCCAGCGAACCAGACCGTCCGAGGCCAGCGCAAGGTCGCCGTTCGGCGCATTGGCGAAGCGCTCGGCGCGCTTTTCGAATTCGCCGGCGAGCGCCTTCTGCGAGGCGGCGCGCACAGCCTTGCCGTCCGTTCCTTCGGCCCGGCCGTCGAGGGTGAACCTGAATCCCTGCAGCTCCCCGACAGGGTGGCCCTCGACCACCACCGTACCGTCGCTGCCGATTTCAGCTTCCATCACCGCATTCTCTCTCAGCCGCCTCATCAAGACGCTTGTCCTGCGGTCTACGAAGCGTTTCGTCAACCTGTCGTGAAGAGCGTCGGAAAGCCGGTCCTCGACCTCCCGCGTCTTTTCCTGCCAGTGTGTCGGATCAGCCAGCCACCCCGGCCGGTGCGAAATATACGTCCAGGTGCGGATTTCGGCGATCCGCTGGGACAGCGTGTCGATGTCGCCTTCCGCCCGGTCGGCGCGGTGAACCTGCGCCGCCATGTAGTCTTCCGCGACGTGCCCGCGCGAGGTCAGGTCGCCATAGATCGTCGCGATGATTTCCGCGTGCTGGGCCGGCGCGATGCGCCGATAGTCCGGAAGCTTGCAGGCTTCCCACAGAAGCTCGACCCGCGGCGGCGTCGTGGCGCGGTCGGCGACTCCTTTGTCCTTGGCGAGAAATTCCAGCGCCCGCTGGTCGACGGCCGGCAGCGCGCGCGACAGCGACGGGGATGGCGGCAACGCCTCGAGACTGTTCCGCAAGGCGTCGATCGAGCCGAAGTCGAAGTCGCGGCTACGCCACTGCAGCACCCGCACCGGCTGGAAGGCATGCGCCTCGAGCGACTCGACGAGTTCCTGCGGCAGCGGATCGACCTTGCCGGTGACGCCGAACGTGCCGTCCCGCAGATGCCGGCCGGCGCGCCCGGCGATCTGGCCGAACTCGGCCGGCGTCAGCTGGCGGTACTGGAAACCGTCGAACTTCCAGTCCTGGGCGAAGGCGACATGATCGACGTCCAGGTTGAGCCCCATGCCGATCGCGTCGGTGGCGACCAGGAAGTCCACCTCGCCCGACTGGTAGAGCTCGACCTGGGCATTGCGGGTGCGCGGACTGAGCGCGCCCATCACCACCGCCGCGCCGCCCCGCTGGCGCCGGATCAGTTCGGCGATGGCATAGACCTCCTCGGCGGAGAAGGCGACGATGGCGGTGCGCCGCGGCAGCCGGGTGATCTTCTTGGAGCCGGCATAGACGAGGTTCGACAGCCGCGGCCGGGTGACCGTCTGCATGCCGGAGAGCAGCCGCTGCAGCACGCCGTGCATGGTTGAGGCGCCCAGCAGCAGCGTCTCCTCGCGGCCGCGCGCGTGGAGGATCCGGTCCGTGAACACGTGGCCGCGCTCGAGGTCGCTCGCCAGCTGCACCTCGTCGATGGCGACAAAGGCGGTGCCGGGGTCGCGCGGCATCGCTTCCACCGTGCAGACCGAATAGCGCGCGTTGGGCGGCTTGATCTTTTCCTCGCCGGTGATCAGCGCGACGGCGCCGACGCCCACCCGGTCGCAGACCTTCTGGTAGACCTCGCGGGCGAGCAGCCGGAGCGGCAGCCCGATGGTCCCGGAGGAGTGGGCGACCATGCGCTCGATCGCGAGGAACGTCTTGCCGGTATTGGTCGGCCCCAGGACCGCGGTGACATTGGTCCCGTCGAAGCGGACGGTCTCGTGGACGGGGCGAAGCTCGGTCATGCGTCCCGCTTATGTGGGATTGCCTGACCCTTGGAAAAGGCTTTGCGGGCGATTCGCAAGGCGGGAGCCGTATTTGGCAGCGGTGGTGTCGCTACGACATCGCTGCCGCCGTATCCGTGTCAGGGAGCGTCCCCGGCCTTCTCGTCGCCGACCTGCAGCATGTCGAAGGCGAAGCTGGTGGAGGCCTGGTCGCCGCGCCGCAGCAGCGTCGCCTGCCCCGGCACGAAGCGGCTGTCGCAGGCTGCGACGAGGGCGCCGTCCAGTTCCAGCATTGCGTCGAACAGCTTCACCACGAGCCGGTTCGGACAGGGTGCCTGGCTGCAGGCGGCCCGTACCGTCGCCACCGCCTCGGCGGGCGGCAGCAGCGCCGCGAGCAGGCCGGCAGCCACCGCCGGGGCCCGCTGCACGCCCTGCAGCCCGTGGATCAGCAGCCGCGCCTCGGCCGGAAGCGTATCGGCGAAGGCGCGCACAGCCGCCACGTGGTCCCGGGTCGGGGCGTTGGCCCCGGCCGGGTCGTCGGTATCGTCGAAGGCGAGGATGAGGTGGCGATCGGCCGGAATGTCCCGAGGCCCCAGATAGTTGAGGTCCGGCGCCTTGATCGAGAGCACGTGCGTGGGGTCGAGGACGGCGAAATGGCGCCGCGCCTCCGATTGCCCCCGCACGATCAGCCGGCCCGGCCAGCCCCCGGCGAACTGCCGTCCGGACCGGGCTTCGATGAAGTCTGCCGTCATCACCCCTCTCCGCGTCGGCCGGGCCGGCATGTGGTCCGCCGGCTGTCTGCGAGATGGTTTCACTATGCACCGGTCACCGCCATCCTGTCACTGCCGCTGCGCCGCTGTGGGCTCAATGACTTCGCGCAAAGCTTGGCTCTCTCCCGGACCGGCGAAGGCAAAAATTGAGCGGGGCAAAAAAAATTCGCCGCCGCCGTTTTTTTTCGGAACCGTTCTTCCGTGTCCGCATTCTTCAGGCACCCCCAAGCGATCATCCCCCCTCGATCGCGATGCAGACGGAAAAAGGCAGCTTCCCCCTCGCTGCCTTTTTTCGCGTCTGGAGGTCAGTTTCCGCTTCGACGCAGTGCTGCTGGTCGCGCCGGCCTCGCCCGCGGATTTCTGTTGCTTTGTCCAGGCCGCCCTCCTAGGCGACGGGCTCCCGTCGCCAGGAGCCCCTCCCATGCAAGCCGGCATTCTCCTGGCATTCGCCTCCTACTTCGCCTTTGCCTGCGGCGACGCCGCACTGAAGGGCATCGGCGACCGGCTGCCGGTCTTCGAGATCGGCTTCTACGTCTCGCTGTTCGCGCTGCTTCCGGCCCTCTTCACCAAGCGCCCGGAGGACAACTGGCAGAACGTCTTCGTGCCGAGAAGACCGGGCCTTCTCGCGATCCGGATGGCCAGCGGCACGCTCGGCGGCATTCTCGGCGTCGTCGCCTTCACCACGCTGCCGCTGGCCGAGGCCTATGCGCTGATCTTCCTGCTCCCGGTCTTCGTCACCGTCTTCTCCTGGCTGGTGCTGAAGGAGAAGATCGGCTGGCGCCGGTGGCTAGCCGTCATCGGCGGCCTCCTCGGGGTGCTCCTCGTGGTGCGGCCGGGCTTCCGCGAGATCCTGCCCGGCCATTTCGCCGCCCTCGGCGTCGCGATCTGCGGCGCGGTAACCGTGATCGTGCTGCGCGTGCTCGGCCCCTCGGAGCGGCGCATCACGCTGATCGGCGCGGTGCTGGTCGCCGCCATCCTCGTCAACGGCGCGCTGATGGTGCCGGAATACGCGACGCCCGATCGCGAGCTCTGGCCGATCCTGGTCCTTGCCGGGATCTGCGCCGGGATGGGACACCTGCTCATCGTCTTCGCCACGCGTCTCGCCCCGGCGGCCCGGGTGGCGCCGACGCAGTACAGCCAGATCGTCTGGGCGACGATCATCGGCGCGAGCTTCTTCGGCGAATATCCCGACGCCCTGTCGCTTGTCGGCATGACCCTCGTCGCCGTCTCGGGCCTCTTCACCTTCGTGCGCGAGAAGGAAGTCGCCGACTGGCCGGACCGCGTGCCGCTGATCCGCAACCGCTGATCCGCCGATGCCGCTTCCTTCGCACTTGCGAAAGAGCGGCACTGGCGCGATCTTGAGCAACTGCGGGAAGCCTCTATAAGCGGACCCGAGCGCAAAGGGGGACTGTTGCTTGACCATCCGTAAGATACTCGTGGCCAACCGGTCGGAAATCGCCATCCGGGTCTTTCGTGCCGCCAACGAGCTGGGGCTGCGGACCGTGGCGATCTGGGCGGAGGAGGACAAGCTCGCGCTGCACCGCTTCAAGGCCGACGAGAGCTATCAGGTCGGCCGCGGCTCGCATCTGACCCGGGATCTCGGCCCGATCGAGAGCTATCTGTCGATCGAGGAGGTCATCCGGGTCGCGAAGCTCTCCGGCGCCGATGCCATCCATCCGGGCTACGGGCTGCTGTCCGAAAGTCCCGAATTCGTCGACGCCTGCACCGAGGCCGGCATCGTCTTCATCGGCCCGACGGCCGAGACGATGCGCCGGCTGGGGAACAAGGTCGCGGCCCGCAACCTCGCCGTCGAACTGGGCGTGCCGGTCGTGCCGGCCACGGCACCGCTGCCGGACGACATGGCCGAAGTGCGCCGCATGGCCGCCGAGATCGGCTTCCCGCTGATGCTCAAGGCATCTTGGGGCGGCGGCGGTCGCGGCATGCGGGTGATCCGCTCGGAGAAGGACCTCGAGCGCGAGGTGACCGAGGGCAAGCGCGAGGCGATGGCCGCCTTCGGCAAGGACGAGGTCTATCTGGAACGGCTGGTCGAGCGGGCCCGTCACGTCGAGGTGCAGATCCTCGGCGACACCCACGGCAACGTGGTCGATTTGTTCGAACGCGACTGCTCGATCCAGCGCCGCAACCAGAAGGTCGTGGAGCGCGCGCCGGCGCCGTATCTGAACGAGGCGCAGCGCCGCGAGATCGCCGGCTACGGAAGGCGGCTCGCCGACGCCACGCGCTATGTCGGGGCCGGCACGATCGAGTTCCTGATGGATGCCGACACCGGCGCCTTCTACTTCATCGAGGTCAATCCGCGCATCCAGGTCGAGCACACGGTGACCGAGGAAGTGACCGGAATCGACATCGTCAAAGCGCAGATCCACATCCTCGACGGGGCGGCCATCGGCACGCCGGAATCGGGCGTCCCGCGCCAGGAGGACATCAAGCTCAACGGCCACGCTTTGCAGTGCCGGATCACCACCGAGGATCCCGAGCAGAATTTCATCCCCGACTACGGCCGCATCACCGCCTATCGGGGCGCCACCGGCTTCGGCATCCGGCTCGACGGCGGCACAGCCTATTCAGGCGCGGTGATCACCCGCTTCTACGATCCGCTGCTGGAGAAGGTCACCGCCTGGGCACCGACGCCGCAGGAGGCGATCGCCCGGATGGACCGGGCGCTGCGGGAATTCCGCATCCGCGGCGTCGCCACCAACCTGACCTTTCTCGAGGCGATCATCGGCCACGAGAAGTTCCGCGACAATTCCTACACAACGAAGTTCATCGACGAGACCCCGGCGCTGTTCGCGCAGGTCAAGCGGCGCGACCGCGCCACGAAGCTCCTGACCTATCTTGCCGACGTGACCGTCAACGGCCACCCCGAGACCAAGAACCGCGCCCGCCCCTCGCCCGACCAGGCGCTGCCGGTGCCGCCGCTGTTCGAGGCGCCGATCGTGCCCGGCACGCGCCAGAAGCTCGACGAGCTCGGCCCCGAGGGATTCGCCGCCTGGATGCGCGAGCGTCCCGAGGTCCTCGTCACCGACACGACGATGCGCGACGGGCACCAGTCGCTGCTGGCGACGCGCATGCGCACCCACGACATCGTCGCCGTCGCCGATGCCTATGCGCGCGCGCTGCCGCAACTCCTCAGCCTCGAATGCTGGGGCGGCGCCACCTTCGACGTCGCCATGCGCTTCCTCACCGAAGACCCGTGGGAGCGGCTGGCGCTGATCCGCGAGAAGGCGCCGAACATCCTTCTGCAGATGCTGCTGCGCGGCTCGAACGGCGTCGGCTACACCAACTATCCGGACAATGTCGTACGCCGCTTCGTCGCCGAGGCGGCCAAGGGCGGGGTCGACCTGTTCCGCGTGTTCGACTGCCTGAACTGGGTCGAGAACATGCGCGTCTCGATGGACGCGGTGCGCGAGGCGGGCAAGCTCTGCGAGGGCGCGATCTGCTACACCGGCGACCTGTTCGATCCGGACCGCTCCAAATACGACCTGAAATACTACGTGGCGCTGGCCAAGGAGATGGAGGCGGCGGGCGCCCACATTCTCGGCGTCAAGGACATGGCCGGGCTCCTGAAGCCGGCGGCTGCGCGCGTCCTGTTCAAGGCGCTGCGCGAGGAAGTCGGCCTGCCGATCCATTTCCACACCCACGACACGTCCGGCATCGCCGCCGCCACCGTGCTGGCTGCAATCGATTCCGGTGTCGACGCGGTCGATGCGGCGATGGACGCGGTCTCCGGCAACACCTCCCAGCCCTGCCTCGGCTCCATCGTCGAGGCGCTGAAGGGCACCGAGCGCGACCCCGGCCTGTCCTCCGAGGCGATCCGGCGGATCTCCTTCTACTGGGAGGCGGTGCGCAACCAGTATGCCGCCTTCGAGAGCGACCTGAAGGGGCCAGCCTCGGAAGTGTATCTCCACGAGATGCCGGGTGGCCAGTTCACCAATTTGAAGGAGCAGGCACGCTCCCTTGGCCTCGACGCCCGCTGGCACCAGGTCGCGCAGACCTATGCCGACGTGAACCGGATGTTCGGCGACATCGTCAAGGTCACGCCGTCCTCCAAGGTGGTGGGCGACATGGCGCTGATGATGGTCAGCCAGGATCTGACGGTCGCCGACGTGCTCGATCCGAAGAAGGATCTGGCCTTTCCCGATTCGGTGGTCTCGATGATGCATGGCGATCTCGGGCAGCCGCCGTCGGGCTGGCCGGCCGACATCCAGGCCAAGGTGCTCAAGGGCGAGACGCCGATCACCGTGCGACCCGGCTCGCTGCTGAAGGATGCCGATCTGGATGCCGAGCGCGCCACCGTCGAGGAGAAGCTCGAGCGCCAGCTGAGCGACCAGGAGTTCGCCTCCTACCTCATGTACCCGAAGGTCTTCACCGACTTCGCCGCGGTCCAGGAACTCTACGGCCCGGTCTCGCGCCTGCCGACGCCGGCCTATTTCTACGGCATCGAGCAGGAGGGCGAGGTGCTGGTCGATCTGGAGCGCGGCAAGACCCTCGTCGTGCGGTGCCTGGGGATCGGCGACACCGACGAGAAGGGCATGCGCACCGTGTTCTTCGAACTCAACGGGCAGCCGCGCCGCGTGCGGGTGCCCGACCGGGCGCATGGCGCTGCGGGCAGCGCGGTCCGGCCGAAGGCCGAGGCGACCAACCCGAACCATGTCGGCGCGCCGATGCCGGGTGTCGTCTCCACACTTGCCGTTGCGCCGGGGCAGACGGTGAAGGCCGGCGACGTGCTGCTCTCCATCGAGGCGATGAAGATGGAGACGGCGCTCCACGCCGAGCGCGACGGCACGATCGAGGCCGTGCACGTGACGGCCGGCGCGCAGATCGACGCCAAGGATTTGCTGGTGGTGTTCGCCGGGTAGTCGCGCCGTCCGGCGGCGGAGAAGAGCAAGAAGGCCCGATCCTGAAGAACCTCACAGCGCCAGGGGAAGGGCGACCGTCGCGGGACGGATCGCCCGCCTCTCGACGCGGTTCGGCCGAAGGAGTATCCGCTGGCAAACCGGCGGCCAGCGCAGGCGCCCGTTTGCCGATGCTTCAACGCCAAGAGGCGATCTCCATGTCCACCAAGCCAGCAGCGCCGCGTTGACGGCGCGCGAGAATCCGGCGCCTCGCCGCACGGCCAGCTTGCCCTCGCCCGGCCCGCGCCTCGCCGTGTCGGTCGCCTTCCTGGTCAACGGCTTCGTGCTGGGCAGCTGGGCCCCGCAGGTGCCGGTTCTCGCCGCGCGGCTCGGCTACAGCGAATCAGCGCTCGGCCTGCTGATCCTCGTCTTCGGCCTCGGCGCGCTCACCGCCATGCCGCTGATCGGCGTCGCCATCAGCAGGGGCGGATCATGGCGCCCGACCCTTCTGACCCAGCTGCTGCTCGCCGCGGCACTGCCCTTCCTCGCCTTTGCGCCCTCGACGGCCTTCGCGGTGCCGGCCGCCTTCTTCTTCGGCATGACCCTGGGCGGCATGGACGTAGCAATGAACGCCAACGCGATCTCGGTCGAGAAGACGCGTGCCAGGGCGATCATGTCGTCCTGCCACGGTTTCTGGTCGCTGGGCGGCTTTGCGGGTGCGGCCGCCGGCGGGCCGCTGATCGGCGCTCTCGGGGGTGAGTACCAC
>DASYHY010000147.1:0-2363 GCA_036252795.1 Aurantimonas sp.
CCTTCGCGAGGTGTCGGGCGCGGCGGACCAGATGGACAAGGTGACGCAGCAGAACGCGGCGATGGTGGAGGAGGCGACGGCGGCGAGCCAGACGCTGACCAACGAGACCGAGGAACTGGCGACGGCGATGGCGAAGTTCCGGACCTCGGCGAGCCTGTCCGGGCGCAGCGCGGCTTCGGCTTCGGGCGCCTCGCGGGCCCAGCGCCCGGCGTCCCGCACCACGACGCAGATGAAGACGACCGGCCGCGGCGGCGCCGCCCCGGCCGTCCACGCCGAAGCCGAAAGCTGGGAGGAGTTCTGAGCCGAGCTTTCGCCACGGGCGACAGCCACTGACTGCAGACGAGGCGCGGGGGCTTGCGGGGCTCCGCGCCTTTCCCATTTCAGAGCGCTGACAGATCGCGGAGACTTCTCATGCAGCTTGAAGGCAACGTCGCCGTCGTGACCGGCGCGGGCTCCGGCATCGGCCGGGCCATTGCCGAGGCCTTCGCCCGCGAGGGTGGCCGGGTCGCCGTCTGCGACATCGACCTGAAGGGCGCCGGCGCGACGGTCGCCGCGATCGAGGCGGCGGGCGGCGAGGCGATCGCCATGGAGATGGACGTCACCAGCGAGGCCGCCGTGGACGCGGGCGTCGACCGGGTCGCGCAGCATTTCGGCCGGATCGACACGATGGTGTCCAATGCCGGGATCCAGATCGTCCACCCGATCGAGGAATTCTCCTATGCCGAGTTCCGCAAGCTGGTGACGATCCATCTCGACGGCTCGTTCCTGCTGACCAGGGCGTGCGTCCGGCACATGTACCCGCAGCGCTCGGGCTCGCTGATCTACATGGGCTCGGTCCACAGCCACGAGGCTTCGGCGCTGAAATCGGCCTATGTCGCCGCCAAGCACGGCATCCTCGGCCTGGCACGGGTGATGGCGAAGGAGGGCGGCAGGCACGGCGTGCGCTCCAACACGATCTGCCCCGGCTTCGTGAAGACGCCGCTGGTCGAGCGGCAGATCCCGGAACAGGCCGCGAGCCTCGGCATAACGGAAGAGGAGGTCGTCAACCGCGTGATGCTCGGCAACACGGTCGATCAGGCGTTCACCACCATGGAGGACGTGGCCGCCGTGGCCGTCTTCCTCGCCGGCTTCTCCTCCAACGCGCTGACCGGCCAGTCGATCGTGCCCAGCCATGGCTGGTACATGGCCTGAGCGCCGGCCCGACCTAGTTTCCCGCTCCGGAGGACCGTTCCATGGAAATCATCACCCTGCAGCCGGTCGTGGCACTGATCGCGGGAATTCTCATTCTCCTGATCCCGCGGCTGCTCAGCTACATCGTCGCCTTCTATTTGATCTTCATCGGGCTGGTCGGCCTGTTCCCGGGCATCTTCGACGGGATCGGCTCGATTGGCTGACGCCGGCACTACCAGACGCGTCGTCGTCCTCGGAGGCGGCGCCGGCGGGCTCGAGCTGGCGGTCGGCCTCGCGGGCCGCGCCGACCTCCACGTCACGCTCGTCGACCGGGTGAGCACGCATCTGTGGAAGCCGCGCCTGCACGAGTTCGCGGCCGGCACGGTCAATTCCAGCCTCGCCGAGATGAGCTTCTACACGCTGGCCGGCATGCACGGTTTCCGGTTCGAGCAGGGTGACGTCGAAGCCATCGACCCGGCGGCCAGGACCGTGAGGCTCGGCCAGATGCAGGAGGCGAAGGGCCATTTCGTCACCGCATCCCGCTCGATCGACTACGATGCCTGCGTCGTCGCGCTGGGGGGCCTGACCGCCACCTTCGGAACCAAGGGCGTTGCGGAATACGCGATCCGTCTCGACGAAAAGCGCGACGCGGAAGCGTTCCGCGACCTGTTCATCCCGATGATGATCCACGCGCGCGAGAGCCGGAAGCCGGCGCATGTGGCGATCGTCGGCTCCGGCGCCACGGGGACGGAACTCGCCGCCCATCTGCGCCTTTCCGAGCGCGCCTTCGCCCACGATCGCGACGCCGACGAAATGCGTCCGCTCCTGAAGATCACCATCCTCGAGGCCGCGCCGCAGATCATGCCCGGCGCCGACGATGCGCTGCGGCAGAACGTCGTCGAGCGCCTGGCGAAGCTGGACATCGAGATCCACACGGATTCGCCCGTCGAAGAGGTGGGGCGAACCGAGGTCCGCATCGGATCGGGCGAGGTCCTGCCGGCCGACGTCACCGTCTGGGCCGCCGGGCTTGTCGGGCACCCGCGCCTGAAGGAACTGGCCGATTTCGAGACCGACAGGAAGGGCCGGATCGTCGTCGACGACCGGCTGCGCTCCACCGTCGATCCGGCGATCTACGTCATCGGCGACGCCGCGAGCCTGACGCCCGAGGGCGCCGAGCGGCCGCTGCCGCCGAC
>DASYHY010000148.1:0-3471 GCA_036252795.1 Aurantimonas sp.
GCCGACCAGAGCAGCGCCGAGACGGTGAGCTCGTTGAAGCTGGTCATGAAGGTGAGGATCGCGCCCGCGGCTGCCGCCGGCGCGAGCAGCGGCAGCACCACCGTCCGCAGACGGAACAGATAGCCGGCGCCGCTCATCCGCGCGGCCTCCTCCAGCGCGCGGTCGGTCTGCTGCACCGCGCCGATCACCGGTCGCAGCGACAGCGTCAGGAAGCGCGCCAGATAGGCGAAGAAGATGATCCAGATCGTGTTGTAGAGGCTGATGCCGACGAGCGGCAACGGCACGACGAAGAGGAGGATCGCGGCAACCCCGAGCACGATGCCAGGCAGGGCATAGGGCACCTCCGCGGTCATCGCCATCGCCAAGAGGAACCGGCCGCGGCGCCAGACGATGAAGGCAGCGAAGGGCACGCACACCGCCATCAGCACGAGAGCAGCGCCGGCTGCCAGCAGGAACGAGTTGCGGAAGGCGCGGATCGTGGCGTCCTGGCGCAACAGCACCTCGGCATAGTTGCCGAGCGTGACCGTGTCGGCTGTCAGCGGCACCCCATAGGCGGTTACCAGCGAGGTGGCGAGGAGGGCGGCCAGCGGCACCACCAGGATCGCCACGATGATCGTCCAGGCTAGCAGCTCGGCCGGAAGCCGCCAGCGTCCGAGTCCGTAACGCAGCGCCTGCGACGGCGCGCCGACGCTGCGATAGTCGCGCCTGCCGATGATGAGCCTCTGGACCGCGAAGCCGGCGAAGGCGAGCGCACCGACGACGATCGACAGCACCGCGACGTCGGAGATGATCGATGGGCCGAAGCTGGCGAGCCGCTGGTAGATCAGCGTCGGCAGGACGGTGTAGCCGGCGGGGATGCCCAGCAGCGCGGGAATGCCGAAATTGCCGACGGCCGACACGAAGGCGAGCGCCCCGCCGGCGACCAGCGGCGGCGTCATCATTGGCAGGACGATCGTCGCCAGCACGCGCAGCCGTCTCGCGCCGCAGGCCCGCGCCGCCTCGATCATCTCGCGCGGCAGGCCCCGCAGCCCGGCGCGAACGGCGAGGAAGACCAGCGGCGCGTGCTGGATGCCGAGAAGGAGCACGATCCCCTCGGCACTGTAGAGCGGGTTGGGCGAGCCAAGCGGCGGGGCAAGGCCCAGCGTGATCAGCAGCGGGCTCGCGGGGCCGGCGAGTTGCGCCCAGGACAGCGCCGTCACCTGCGGCGGGATCATCAGCGGCAGCAGGAAGTAGAACACCAGCGCCGGCTTGCCGCGGATGTCGGTCAGCGCGACCAGCAGGGCGAACAGCGATCCGAGGCAGAGCGAGATCGCGGTGCCGAGCGTCGCGGTCAGCAGCGAATTCCAGGTTGCGGTCCAGGTCGACCCGGCGGACAGCACCGAACGGACGTTCGACAGGTCCGGCGTGCCGCCCGGCAGGAAGGCTTCGACGGCGAGCCGTGCCACCGGCAGGACGCTGACGAGGCAGACGAAGACGACGAGAACGGCGAGAGTGATGCTCTCGCCGTTCAGGCGTCCGGCAATAGCGGCGATGCGGCTCAGCGTCAGCCGCCGAAGATCTCGGCGAAGCGCTGCTTGTTGGCTTCCTCGTCGGCGAGAGCCTGGGCAGCGTCGAACGGCATCAGCTTGATCGTGTCACGGGCCGGGAAGCCTGCCGGCGCCTCGATCCCGTCGCGGGCCGGCAGATAGCTTTGGCTCGCCGCCAGCTTCTGGCCTTCCTCGCTCAGCAGGAATTCGACGAACGCCTTGGCGGCTTCCGGATTCTGCGCGGTCTTGAGGATCGCCACCGGCTCGGTGACGGCGGTGACGCCTTCCTCGGGGAAGACGAAGTTCACCGGCGAGCCCTTGGCCGCCTCGCGGATCGGCAGGTAGTCGACGATGACCCCGTAGGCCTTCTCGCCGCCTGCAACGGCCGTCAGGATGCCGCCATTGCCGCCGGCCGCAGTCGCGCCGTTGGCCGCCAGGGCCTCGACATAGTCCCAGCCGAGATCGGGGTTCTGGGTGATCGCCGCCAGATGGACGAGCGCTGCGCCCGAAGTGAGCGGGCTCGGCATGGTCACCTGGCCCTCGACCTCGGGATCGGCGAGGTCCTGCCACGAGGCGGGAGTCATTTCGGAGCGGGTGTTGTTGACGATGCCGGTGGTGATCAGCTTGGTCGAGAAATAGGTGCCGTCGGCATCGTGCAGGCCGGCCTCGTAGCCGGTCGTGTCGGCCTCGGTATACGCCATCAGGCGGTCGTCGCGCTTGAGCCCCTCCATGGTCACGCTGTCGGCGATCAGCAGCACGTCCGGCTGTGGGGCGCCGGCGGCGAACTCCGCCTGCAGCTTGGCCATCACCTTGGTCGTGCCGTCGCGCACCCACTGGACGTCGACGTCGGGATATTTCGCCTCGAAGGCGTCGACTGTCGCCTGCGCGTCCTCGTTCGGCTGGCTGGTGTAGAGCACCAGGCTGCCCGACTGGGCAAAGGCGGACCCGGAGAAAAGGGTGGCGGTGAGGGCGGCTACTAGGGCGAGCTTGGTTCTCATCGGGCGGTCTCCTCGGGTTTCGTTCGCGGCACGAATGCGCCAGTCGGGCGAGCGACTAACGCATCGGCCGTGACAGCTTGATGAAGGCGCCGGCAGGCCCTTCGAATGCTGCGGCAGGTCATGCCGTGAGAATCCCGGCAGGGCAAGTGAGGCGGGCGGCGCGTCGCATGACGACGAGCTTGCCCTTCGCCGATGGCTGGGCTATCGATCATGTCCATGAACACTCGGATGATCCTTGCGATGAACTGGTGGCGGACGCGCTAGAAGCGGCCGGACCATCACGTACGTGATCAGTACCTCAAGGCCGCCTCGGATCATCCGGCGGCCTTTTTGCTTTGCCGCCGGGGGTCCGCCGCAGACCCGCATCGAGCTTGTCGGAAGACCCGGAGAAGACCCATGGTGATCGAGCAGACCGAGGACGAGCGCGAGCGCTATGTCACCGCAGGCGGCATAGCGGTGACCCGCAGCCGGCGGGCGGTGCCCTACGACGGCGCCATAGAGCCGTATTTCGACTGGCTGGACGAGCGCCGGGGTGCGGTTCTGTTCTCCAACTACGAATATCCCGGCCGTTATACCCGCCAGGACGTCGCCTTCGTCGATCCGCCGCTGGTTATTGCGTCCCGCGGCCGGGCGATGTGGATCGAGGCGCTCAATCCCCGGGGCGAGGTCCTGGTCGGCTTCGTCGCCGACGCGCTGGCGGATCACGACGACATCGCGCATGTCGACCGGCAGGCGCGCCGCGTCGACCTGACCGTCAGGACGCCCACGGGCGCGGTGACCGAGGAAGAGCGGTCGCGCATGCCGACCGTGTTCTCCGTGCTGCGCTCCATCGTCTCGCTGTTCAGGGCCGACGACGACAGCCAGCTCGGCCTCTATGGCGCCTTCGGCTACGATCTCGCTTTCCAGTTCGACCCCGTCGTCGAGGTGCTGCGGCGCGATCCCGCCGG
>DASYHY010000149.1:0-48494 GCA_036252795.1 Aurantimonas sp.
GCGGTCGACCCGGCCGCGATCCGCACCACTGTTTCCAACGTCGCTGCGATGTCGGAAACGCTGCGCGCGCAGACAGACAACATCGATAGCGTCGTCGCCTCGGTCCGGAGCGCAACCGACAGCATCGGCAATGTCGGCGAGATCATCAGTCGCAACACGCCGCAGATCGACAGCTTCCTCGCCGGCCTTGGGCCGATCACGGAGACGGCGACGAGAGTGGCGGAGCGGCTGGACACCACTCTGGAAACCGCAAACCGCGTCGTCGCGGCCGTCGATCCCGCGCAGGTCTCCACCGCGGTCGACGCCATCGCCGCCAGCGCCACCAACGTTTCGACGCTGACGCAGTCGATCGGCGCGCAGCAGGAGGCGATCAGTTCGGCCATATCCGGGGCTGCCAACGCCGCCCAGAACGTCAACCGCATCACCACCACGATCGCGCAGCGCAGCTCCGACATCGACGCGCTGCTCGAGGGTCTCGGCCCGATCACCGAAACGGCTTCCCGGGCGGTGGAGCGGCTGGACACGACGCTGGAGTCGGCGAACCGGGTCGTCGCGGCCGTCGATCTGACGCGCGTCTCGAGTGCCGTCGACGACATCGCGGCGAGCGCCAGCAACGTCTCGTCGCTGACGCAATCGATCGGCGCGCAGCAGGAGGCGATCAGCTCGGCCATATCCGGGGCTGCCAACGCGGCGCAGAACGTCAACCGCATCACCACGACGATCGCCGAGCGCAGCTCCGAGATCGATGCGCTGCTCGCCGGCCTCGGACCGATCACCGACAATATCAGCGAGGCGAGCCGCCGGGTGAACGACACGGTCGCCTCCGCCGACGCGCTGATCCAGTCGATCGATGCCTCGACCGTCAACGAGGCCATCGGCGACGTGCGCAACGTCACCTCCGCGCTCAGCGGGAAAACCCAGGAAATCCAGTCGATCCTCGACGGCGTCGATCAGACCGTCCGGACGCTCGAATCCACGCTCAACGGCTTCTCGGAGACCCGCGCACAGGTCGACACGCTCATCGCCAGCGTCGATCCGGGCCAGGTGAACCGGGCGGTCGAGAACGTCTCGTCGGCGACCGACAACGTCGCCCGCGCCGCGGACTCCATAGCCGGTGTCGCCGATTCGATCGGCGAGCGCCGCGAGGACATCAACGACATCATCACGAATGTCGAGCTGACGAGCCAGCGCCTGAGCGCCGCCTCCCAGCGCGTCGACAGCGTCGTGAGCTCCGTCAACGACCTCCTGGCGGGGGCCGGCGACGGCACGGGCCTCGGCACCGACGTCGCCACCACGCTTCGCTCGATCCGCTCGGCGGCCGAGTCGATCCAGGCGCAGGTCGCGCCGATTTCGGCAAATCTCCAGCGGTTTTCCGGCGAGGGGCTCCGCGAATTCCAGACACTGGTGCGCAACGTCACGCAGTCGATCGGCCGCATCGATCGTGCCGTCGACGATTTCTCGAGCAATCCGAGCCGGATCCTCTACGGCGGCGACGAGGTCAGGGAATATGACGGTCGCACCCGGCGCTAGCGCCCTGCCGGCGGCACGTTGACACGGACGACCCCGGGTGCGAGCACACGTCGCGACGGCGAGAGGAACAGGCAAGACATGAAGCGTGCAAAGTCCCGATCGTTGCTGCTGGCGTTCCTCGCAGCGACCCTCAGCTCCTGTCTCTCTTCGCCGCCGCCCGACACGTTCGAGATTTCCGCTCCGGCGCGGATCCAGAACATCGCCGGCCAGAGCCGGTCGCAGATCCTGATCCCCGAGCCGACGGCGATCAAGACGCTGGACTCCGAGCGGATCGTCGTGAAGCCGACGCCGTATTCGGTCGAATATCTGGCGGGCAGTCAGTGGAGCGACCGCCTGCCGCGCATGGTGCAGCTGCGGCTTTTGCAGGCATTCGAGAATACCGGGCGCATCGGCGCGGTCGGCGTCCCCGGCCAGGGGCTGGCCATCGACTACCAGATGGTCATGGAAGTGCGGAGGTTCGAGATCGCGGCGGTCGGGCCGGCGCGGGCGGTGATCGAGATTTCGGTCAAGGCGCTCAACGACCGCAACGGCAGCGTTCTGCGCACGGAGGTCTTCGACGTGCAGGTGCCGGTCCTCGGCACGACCAATGCCGATTACGTCGCCGCGCTGGACCAGGCCTTCGAGCAGGTCTCGGGCGAGATCGTCCGCTGGACGCTGGCGCTCATCTGATTTTACGCGCGGGTCTCCGCATGATCTGCTGACAGAAAAGAAGCCGGTGGCAAGCGGGATGGCTCGCCACCGGCTTCTTCGTTGCGGCCATGGCCGCCGATGCCGCACGGCATCGGCGGTACGGATCCGTTCCGTCCGTCGCCCGAGCTTCCAAACGAAAGCGGCCGCTCCATCCGGAGCGGCCGCTTGTTTCTCACCATCGATGGCAGAGGTTCAGGGCCTCAGCTGTCGAAGCGTCCGGAAGCGTGCGCCAGCATCGTGTAGACCTTGCCGGTGTCGGAGGTCAGGTAGGTGTGCGTCGTCCGGTTCTCGGGGTCGTTCTTCGAGACGTCGCCGAGCAGCGTCTCGAAGTCGCCGATATAGCGGTCGACCGCTTCGCGGAACGTTGTATCGCGCTGATATTTCCGGCGGATCTCGTCGAAGGTCTGCTGCCCCTTCATCGTGTAGAGCCGCCGGGTGAAGACGTTCCGCTCGCCCTTGCGATACCGGTCCCACAGTTCCACCGAAGCGTTGTGGTCGATGGCCCGGGCGATGTCGACCGAAAGCGAATTCAGCGACTCCACCACGTGCTCTGGCGAACGCTCCGCCGGTTGCGGCGTGGCGGGCGCCGGCCGGGCCGGCGTGGCGGCCACGGGAGCGGTTTCGTCCTCGTCGCGAGAGGCGCGGCGCAGCAGATCGGAAACCCAGCCGCCACCCTGGCGGGCCGAAGGCTGCGGGGCCTGCGGCTCTGCGGGCCGCGCTGCGGGGCGCAGCTGCGACGGCTGCGACGGCTGCTGCGCCGGCTGCGATGCCTGCGGGCGCTGGCCGCCGCGCATCTCGGCGGAACCACCGCCCGTGCCGGTGGACGGCGTCGACGAGCGGGGCGCCGGATCGTAGCTGGAGCCCCTCAGGTCGCGGGCGAGATTGCCGTCGGTCATGAAGGAGGCCGCGATCTGCGCCTCGACGTCCCGCTCGTCCTCTTCGCTGAACAGCGTCTGGTCCACCGGCTCGGAGACCTGCGGCGCCTGCGGGCTCTCCGGAGCGGGCTGCGCCTGCTCGACGCGCGGCGCTGCCGGGCGGCTCGCCGCTGCGGCCGATGGCGTGCCCTGCGACGGCGCCCGCGACGACACGTCGAAGGCACGACCCGACTGCGAGACGATCTCCGAAAGGTCCTTCAGGGCGCGGATCTGGTCCGCGACGACGCGGCGCATGGCTTCGGTCGTCTCGCGGGTCTCCTCCGGCAGTTCGAAGACGCCGCGGCTGATATCGTTGCGGGCGCTTTCCAGCTCCTGCCGGATTTCCGCGGCGGTGCGGCGCATCTCCTCCGTGGCGCCGTGGAAGCGCTGAGTCGCGTCCTCGACCACCGACTGGACCGAACTGCGCATGGCCTCGGCGGCCGCACGCGAGCGCTCCTCGGCGTTCTGCAACTGCGCGTCCGCCTCGCCGAGCTTCTCGCCGACTTCCGAGGAAAGCCGGGCCGACACCAGCCGCGAGCGCTGCTCGGTCCGCTCGAACAGCCCCTCGATGACCTCTTCGAAGGAGCGCATGAGTTCGCCGATCTCCTCGGACCGCTTCACCAGGCCCGCGGAAAGCTCCTCAATGCCGCCATGGCCGCTCTCGAGCGTCGAGCGCAGCGTCGTCTCGCTCGCCTCGATGAGCCTGACCGCGTCGGTCAGCACGGCGCCGTGCTCCTGGAACCGGTCGGCGATCCCCGCCACCTTCGAGAAGGCGCTCATCGACAGGTGGTCGAGACGCTCGACATTGCTCTCCAGCAGGCGCGAGGAAAGCGAGATCGAGTTCGATGCCTGCTCGGCGCCCTGGGTGAAGCGCGTGCCAGTCTCCTGCAGGGTCGCGTCGATGGCCCCGAGATTGCTGGCCGCCTCCTGGACGAGGCCCCGCAGCGAGCCGCTGGTCTGGGCGAGCCGGCCGATGAGCGAGCCCACCTCGCGCTGCAACTGGTCGCGCATCTCGGCGACGAGACCGACCGCCGTCGTGGTCTTCTCGTCGAAGGCGCCGAGGATCTCGCCGGACGACTGGGTGAGGTTCTCGATCGTCTCGCGGGCGCGGCGGCCGAGCGCGGCGACCAGGGCCGCGTTCTCCTCGCGCATCCGGTCGGATGCGTCGCGGGTGCTGTGCTCGAGCAGGCGGGCGAACTCGGAGCCGTTCTCGCCGAGCTGTTCGAACATCGGGCGCGCTTCCTCGTCGAGGACGCGGGAGATGTCCGCCGTGCGTGCGCTGAGGAGCGTTGCGAGATTGCGGGTCTTCTCGTCAATCTCCTCGCCCAGCATCCGGGCGCGGGCGTCGATCTCCTGTTCCGACCTCGACAGCCGGGCCACGAGTTCCTCGCCGACATTGCCGGCGCTCTCGAGCAGCTGTTCGCGGGCCCGCTCGGTCTCGACGCGGATGGCGCTGGAGATGGAAGTGAGCTGGCCGGCCAGTTCGCTGCCGCGCGCCATGATCTCGGTGCGGGCGCCGTCGGCGTCGCGCAGGAACGTCTGGGAGACCTGGGCGAGCTCGTCGCGGATGCTGCGGGTCGCCTCCTCAAGATCTGTGCGCAGCGGGTTGTCGGCAAGCACCTCCGTCAGGCGCTCGGTCACGGCCGCCAGTTCCTCGGTGAAGCGCTGCGAGCGCTGTTCGAGGGTTTCCGCAACGCGATCCGTCTCGCTGCGGATCTGGTAGGAGGCACCCGACAGGCGACGGGCGAAGCCATCAGTGTTCTGCTGCATCGCGGCCTGGGCCGCTTCGGTCATCTCGCGCATGCGCTCGGCAGCGCTCTCGACCTGGGCAGCGATGCCGCCGGCATCGGCGACGAAGCGATCGCGGCCCTCCAGTGTGGCCGTGCGCAGCCGCTCGCTCGCCTCATCGATGCTGGACGCGAAGCTGCCCGTGTTGCGCTCGAACTCGCTGGCCACGGCCGTCGTGATGCCGGCGAGGCTGTCCGCCAGGGCGGCCCGCTGTTCGACCAGCCCGTTCCGCACGTCCTCGGCTTCCGTGCGCATGCGCCTGGACAGTTCGGCGATGGATTTCGCCAGCTCTTCCGCTTCGGTTGCGAAGCGGGTCCGCGACTCTTCGGAGAGCGAGCGAACGATTTCGGCCGCGCCGTTGATGTTCTCGGCGATCCGGCCGCCTTCGCCGACCAGCGACTCGCTGGCCTCGGAGGCCTTGGCCGCCAGGTCGTCCGCGATCGTGCCCAGGCGCTCCGCCAGGCGTTCCGCTTCGCCGGACAGGCGCAGGCGGGCCTCTTCGCTGGACGTGAGGAAGATCTGCTCGATCCCCTCGACGCTTTCGGAGATCTTGCGGGTCTCGCCTTCGAGGCTCTCGCGGGCGCGGGCTGCCTCCTCGCTCATCGCGGCGGTGGCGCCGGCGATGGTCTGGCGCAGCGAGTCCGCGATCGTCGCCGTGCGCGTGTTGAGCGTCCGCTCGACATTGCCGAGGCCGCGATCCAGCGCCGTCGAGATCGCCTCCGTCCGCTGATCCAGCGCGCCGGTGAGACTCGTCGACCCGGTCTCGAGTGCTGCGACGAGCTCGTCGCGGCGAGTTTCCAGCGAGGTCGAGACGTCGCCGACGCTCTGCTCGATGACCCGGCGAACGTCGTCGGCGCGGTCGCCGAGCGTCGCGGCCGCCGAGCGGGCAGCCTCCTCGACGATGCCGGCGATACTGTCGCGACGCTCCTCCAGCGCCGCCGCCAGACGCAGGTCGGCCTCGAAGATCGCCTCCGAGATGCCGTTGACGCGCTCCTCGATGGCCGCGGCGATGGAGGCGCGACCGTTGTCGAGCTGCTCGCCGATCCGGGCGGTGCGCTCATCGAGGCCCGCGAGCAGGGTGCCTTCGGAGCCCTCGATGATGCCGTTCATCGCGGCCAGTCGCTCATCGAGCCCGTCGACGAGGATGGCGCGGGCCTCCTCGATGACGGTCCGAAGCGCCGCTGTGCGTCCGTCGAGGCTCTCGCCGACGCGCATCACGCGCTCGCCGATCTCGCCGCTGATGGTCTGGGTGCGCAGGTCGAGATCATCGATGAGGGCACCGTGACCCTCCTGCAGGATGCTCCGGATCATCTCGAAGCGGCCATCGAGGCCGTCCCGCAGCGAGGTCTCGGCTTCCTCCGCGGTCGACCGCAACTGGCCGACGCGCTCGCCGATCTCGCCACTCAGGGTCTGGGTACGCAGGTCGAGATCTTCGATGAGCGTGCCGCGGCCTTCCTCCAGGATCGCGCGGATCGCCTCGAAGCGGCCATCGAGGCCTTCGCGCAGCGAGGTCCCGACCTCGTCCGCCGTGGACCGCAGCCGGTCGACGCGCTCGTCCAGCCCGTCGACGAGACCGCCAAGGGCATCCCGGACGGCGGCAAGGTGGGTGCCGGCGTCCGCCGCGACACGCTCGCTGAAGTCGTTGGTCCGCGCGTCCATCTCCTCGCGGAGACGTTCGGTGTTGCGTTCGACATCCCCGACGAGAGCCAGGCGGGAGCCGTCGATGACGCCGCTGAGGGCGCCCACCCGCTCGGCCAGGTCTTCCGTAACGCTCTGCACGGCCCTGTCGAAGCTGCCGGCGACGTCCGCGATGCGTTCGTCGAGCGCGGCGAGGAGATGGCCGTGCGATTCCTCGGAGATGCTGCGCAGCACGCTGGCCCGCTCGTCGAGCGTGGTGCGGATTGCCTGATGCCGCTGGTCGAGACCTGCCAGCAGGTGGTCCTGCGCCGTCGCCAGCACGGTCTGGCTGGCGGCGAACCGGTCGGCCAGACCCATGGTGAGGGCGCCGGTCCGCTCGTCGAGCCCGCCGATCAGGCGCGCCGATTCGGTTTCGATCGCGTCGTGGAAGTGGCCAACGCGGTCGGAGAGCACGCCGGTGATCGCCTCGATCCGCTGGTCCAGCCCGTCCACCAGACCATCGCGGCTGGCCTCGACCAGTCGCTCGATCGCCTCGCGCCGCTCGTCGAGCAACTGCGCCAGCGCATCGGTCCGGTTCTCGACACCGCGGGCAAGGGCGCCCTCGGCGCCGCCGATCAGGTCTTCCATGCGCGCGACGGTGTCCTCGATGGCACGCGTCAGTCCGGCGCTCTTTTCCTCAAAATTGCCGAGCAGGCTCTGCTGGGCGAAGGCGAGGGAGGCTTCCACGTCCTCCCCATGACCGGCGATCGCCTTCTCGATCGACATGACACGACCGTCGAGGGTATCGCGGAAGCCGGCCGTTCCGCGGTCTACGGCGGCCTCGATCTCGTCGCGCCGCTGCGAAAGCAGATCCTCCAGGCGCGCCGCGGCACGCTCGATGGCGGCGTCCATGTCCCCGGCCTTCTGGGCGATGCTCTCGATGCGGGTATCGCTGGCGAGGTCGAACGCGAGCAGGCGGTCGTCGACCGTGCCGGCAAGCTGACCGGTCCGCTCGTCCATCAACGAGGCGAAGCTGGCGATCCGTTCGTCGAAGAGGCTCTTCAGTTCGTCGGTCCGGCCCTCCAGCGTCGTCTGCGCGAGGGTCACCGCGTCTCCCGCCTTCATCGTCAGTTCGGCCTGGCCGCTGGCGAAGGCATTGGCGATGTCGCGGGTCCGGTCGGCGAGCGTGCGCGCGAATTCGAGCGAGCGGCGCTCCAGCGCGTCGGCGATCCGGTCGCCGGAGCGGTCGATGGCCTCGGTGCGCTGATCGAGCGCCGCGACGAGCGAGCCGCCCTGTTCGGAGAGCGCGCGGTCGATCGTCTCGATGCGGCTGTCGAGTCCGCCGAGCGTGCGCGCGTTGGCGTCGTCCAGCAAGCGGCTGGCGCGCTCGGTGCGCTCGCCGAGGCCGATCTCGAGCGTCTCGATGAAGCGCTGCGAATCCTCGTCCAGGCGCTGGCGGCGGCTGTCGACGGTATCGGCGAAGCTGGTGAGGAAGATCTGGTTCTTGTCGCCGATCTCGCGCATGCGCTCGTCGAAGGCTTCCTCGAGGCTCGTCAGGAAGGTCTGGCTCTCCATTGCGAGACCGATGGAGCGGCCGTCCAGCGCTTCGGTGAGATCGGCGAGGAAACGCTCGCTCTCGCCGGTCAGGGCCTGTGCCCGCGCCTGCATCAGGCCGGAGACGGCGTCGCCGGTGGCAGTGAGGCGAGCGGTGACGTCGTGGCCGACATCCGTGAGCCTGCCGACGATAGCACGGGAACGCGAGTCGAGATCCTCGATGCGCTCGTCGAACTGGCGGGCGACATCCTCGCCGGTGGTGATCAGCCGGTGCGTCGCATCGTCGGCGCTCTGGCCGAGGCGCGCGACCAGGCTCTCTGTGTGGGCGCTCAGGCTCTCGTTGGCACTGCGGCTGCGCTCCTCGAAGGCTTCCACGAGGTTGCCGCTGCGGATGGCGAAATCGTTGTTGAGCACCTCGCTGCGCTCGTCGAGCAGCGCGGTGAAGCGGTGCGAAGCGTCCTCGATGCGCTGAAGGATCTGGTCGGATGCCCGGTCGACATCCTCGACCAGCCGCTGATGGGAGCCCACCACCGTCGAACGCAGACGCTCGCCGTGCGACAGCATTGCCTCGCGCTCGGCCCCGAGATCCTGCACCAGCGTGCGGATCTTGACCTCGTTGTCGGCATAGGCGCGCTCGAGGGCGCCGACTTCCTTGTGAACGATGTTCTCGAGTTCCGACGTGCGCGCCAGCGCGCGCTCGACGCCTTCGCCCAGAGCGGCCACTTCCCGGCGGACGGCCTGGCCGACGCTCATCACACGCTCGGTGGCGACCGTCTCCGGCTCGGCGAGCCGCAGGGCGACCTCGGCGAGCGATCGGCTCATCAGCCTGAGTTCGGCCGACCGGCGTACCATGACGGCGAAGGCGAAGATCAGGAGTACCGGCACGATGCCGATTGCCGCCAGCAGCACCACCTCGCCCTGCCGCGCGGGATCGGCGAACCCGGCGGAAAGCGCAGCGATGTCGGTCCCGTAGAGCCCGTAGGCGACGAAGCCGGTGAGGGCGAGCCACAGCACCGAGACCGCGAGCGCGATCCACAGCGGCGCCTTCGAGGCGCGGCGGCTGAGAAGCGCGTCCGCCATGACCGTGGAGCGGCGCTCCTCGTCGTTTGCCGGCGGCTGGGCGTAGGCACGGGTCGCGGCGGGGCGCGTCGCAGTCGCCGCCCGCTCTCCAGCACCGGCTTCGCGCCGCAGGCCGACGCTCTGCGTGCGGTCGGCGGCACCGGCCGCGACGTCGACACTGTCGGCGTGAGCCGGATCCGCCTCGCCCGTGTCCGCCTCGTCGTCCCGCAGCTGCCCGGCGGTCTCGCTGATCTGGCGCTCGAACTCGTCCAGCGAGAACTCTACTTCGGCGTTCTGCGCCGACTCGTCCTCGACAAGGTTGCCGGACGCCTGTCCGGCTTCCGAGGCCGTTTCCGGTTCGCCGAGATCAGCCCTCAGTGCCGCCTCGAGTTCGTTGACTGCCTCGTCCGAAAGCTGATCGATGGGATTGGTCTTAGACATGGCCGTCGCGCCTCAATACTCGTTACTATGGACCCGCTCCGCCGAGGGTCACCAACGGACGTGCACGAGGGGTTGGAAGCCCCGTCCGATTCCGGCATGCTGACCGCCGACGAGCGGCGCATAGCCTCCTGCCGGCAGTTTCGCATGATCCATGGTAGATAGCGACGGCATCGAAAGAAACCGTAAAACCGCCCGATACCTACAAGTTTAAACATAAGGTTAACGACGCCGGGGAAATTCTGGCGGTGTCCGTCGAGACCCCTTGCGTGGCAGGGGGAGGGCCGGAGCCGAGCGGACCACCCGCAGCCTCCCGGCCTGTGCGCGGTCGCTCGGGGATTAATCCTTCATACATGCTGTCGGCAGATGATCGGGGAATTCCGGCATCTCAGCCGGCGCGAATCCCAGCCTGCCATCGCTGCAGCCGCCGGGCCTCGAAGGAGACGACATGCTGCTGGCGCCAAGGAGAAAGGGCGACGAGAAGGCGGGGAGCGCAGGCGAAGCCGTGCAATGCCCGTCCCGCCGGCGACCGATCGACCTCGTCCATCTGGCGCGCCAGACCAGCGGGGACCGAACGCTCGAGGCCGACGTGCTGGGCATGCTCGGCCGCCAGCTGGACACGCTCCTCCTCCGGCTAGACACGGCGCCGGCCGGGGAGAGGCGGCAGATCGCCCACGCGCTGAAAGGCACCGCCCGCAACATCGGGGCCTTCCGGCTCGCCGATTGCGCCGAGCGTTTCGAGGATGCGGTGGGGGATGCGGCGGCACTGGCTCACCTGCGGCAGGAAGCCGAGGCAGCGGCGAAATTTGCCCGCTTCCTGATCGACTGACAGGCGCCCAGCCTCTCTGAAGCCCCCGCAGAGTTGACTTCACGCGGCGTGCAACCCTAACAGACCCTCCACCAGCCGCATGACGACGACGGGCTCGTGCCTTTGATCGGCGGTCGTGCGTCCCGTGCGAACCGATCCAGCCTCGTCCCGATTCGCGCCGAGGGAGGGGCGAAAACGTCGCCCCAAATCTTGAACGAGAGACCCGTGCCCATGGCCAAGCTCACCTTCGTCACCCATGACGGACAACGCTACGAGATGGATGCTCCGATCGGCACGACCGCGATGGAGAACGCCATCCGCAACGACGTTCCAGGCATCGAGGCGGAGTGCGGCGGAGCCTGCGCCTGCGCCACCTGTCATGTCTATGTCGACGATGCCTGGACGGCGAAGACCGGTGAGCCCGAGGCGATGGAAGAGGACATGCTGGATTTCGCCTACGAGATGCAGCCCAATTCCCGTCTTTCCTGCCAGATCAAGATCCGCGAAGAACTGGACGGACTCGTGCTGCGGGTTCCCGAACGCCAGGCCTGATCGGACGCGTTCGGGCGGAGCGCTCTTCCAGCCTACCGGCCATATTCCTGCATCGTGCGATGGAGCGCCCGGCGCAGCCGAAAGTTCACCTCTCGGCCCTCGATCGTGTCGAACTCGATCTGGGCCCGCTCGTGGGAGGCGAGGTAGCGCCGGGTAACGTCGTTCACCTGCGCTTCCATTGCCGCGCAGCTGGGCTCGGTGCGCAGATTGCGGATCGCCATCTCCATACGCTTCAGCCACTCGCGCGCGATCTCGGCATGGCGATTCTCGTGCCGGCGAATGTCCTTCTCGAGCGTCTGCCATACGAGGACGGTCTGGGGTGCGACCCGCTTCGGCGGCGTCCATTTCGGTAAGGTCACGTTGAGCGTCAGGCGGAGATCGGTCTGGTCTACCTGGCAGCCGCGATCGACGCGCTTGTAGGTGACCTCACCGTCGAACTTCACCTCGGTGGCGCCGGGATGGCGAAGGCCGGTCTCGGCGACGTAGGGTCCGCTGCGGCTGAGATCGCGGTCGAGTTCCTCCAGCGTCGAACCTCTCACCGCGAAATAGGTCGTGCGCTGGGTGACCGTGCCGGCCTGCGCCATCGCAGTGCCCATCGCCAGGGCGCCGATCAGCAGCAGTACGGATTTCGTCAGCATTCGCGCAGTCCTCTGCCGGAGACGAGGCTCCTTGGGTCAGGCTATCGCATCGCGGCGGCAACACAAGGCGGCTCTCGCGCAATTGCACGCCGGGCGGCCGCGCGTTACCCACCACCGTGGAAGAGGATCACCCGGCAGGAGCGACCATGGACGTCATCGAACCAAGGGCCGGCACCTGGCAGGTCGGCCACGGCCGCAGCATCGAGTTCGGCGGGGCCGCCTGCATCATGGGCATCCTCAATGCGACGCCCGACAGCTTCTCCGATGGCGGACGCTACGCCAGCGTCGAGGCCGCCGTCGCGGAATCGCTGAAGATGGTGGAGGAGGGCGCCACCATCATCGACATCGGCGGCGAGTCGACCCGGCCCGGCGCGACGCCTGTCGACGCGTCCGAGGAGCAGCGGCGGATCATGCCGGTGATCGAGGAACTGGTGCGACGGTCGGACTGCATCGTCTCGGTGGACACCTACCGCTCGGAAACCGCCCGGCTGGCGGTGGAGGCCGGCGCTCACATCGTCAACGATGTGTGGGGCGCGCAGAAGGACCCGGCGATCGCCCGCGTGGCAGCAGAGACCGGCGCCGGTCTCTGCCTGATGCACACCGGGCGCGAGCGCGAGACGCTGCCCGACGTCATCGAGGATCAGTTCCTGTTCCTCAACCGGTCGCTCGAAATCGCCCGGCGGGCCGGCGTCGCCGACGATGCGATCGTGCTGGATCCAGGCTTCGGCTTCGCCAAGGACGGGCCGCAGAACATGATCCTGATGGCTCGCTTCGCCGAGCTGAAGAGCCTCGGCTTCCCGCTGCTCGTGGGAACCTCTCGCAAGCGCTTCGTGCGCGGCGCGATCGGCCGGGAGGATCCTGAGCCAGACATCGCTTCGGCGGCGACCACCGTGCTGCTGCGCGAACGCGGTGCCGACGTCTTCCGCGTGCACGACGTGCCGACCAATCGCGACGCGCTGATGATCGCCGACGCGATGCGCCGGGCGCTGGGGGGCGAGCGCTGGTGAGCGTCACCGCCTGCCTCGGGCTCGGCGGCAATATCGGGGAACCGGCGGAGGCGATGGCCGCCGCGCTGCGCCTGATCGACGAGCGGAAGGACTGCGAAGTCGTCGCCGTCTCGCGACTCTACCGGACGCCGCCCTGGGGCAACAACGATCAACCGTGGTTCTTCAACGCGTGCGCTGCGGTCGCCACGACGCTGTCGCCGCGCGACCTGCTGGCGCTCTGCCTTGCCACCGAGCGCGCCTTCAAGCGCGAGCGCCGCGAACGCTGGGGGCCGCGCACGCTGGACCTCGACGTTCTCGACTATGCCGGGACGCCCCATGCCGACGAGGCGCTCGTCCTGCCGCATCCGCGGGCCACGGAGCGCACCTTCGTGCTGATCCCGCTGGCCGAGATCGCACCGGCGCTGCGGATCGGCGAGCGCACGGTTTCCGAATGGGCGGCAGCGGCCGATCCGCAGGGGATCGAGCCGGCCAGCGTCGACGGGGAATGGTGGCGGGTGCCCGGCAGCGGCCGGTAGTCCGACGATCCGGCGCCGCCGCGCCTCAGTCGGCGAGGGCGCTCTGGCGGACGCCGCCGGTGCGCTTGAGGTTCATGCCGATGACCGGCACGAGATCGGAGGCGACGCGGACGGAGACGGTCACGGCCATCGTGTCCTGGTCCGCGAGGCGGGCGATCATCGCCCCCTTCAGCTGCTTGCGGTCGAGAGCGACGACGATCCGGTCGCTCGCGACGTCACCGGAGACGATATCGAGACCCTTGCCCTCGGCGCCGTCCTGGAAGGCGCCGGTGTAGCCCTTGCCGCCGCGCACGACCTCGGCCCGCATGGGCTGCGAGAACAGCCCGACTCGGCACGAGCCGTCGAGCGCCATGCCGACGTTCTTGGCGTGCTGCGAACCGGCGAAGTCGCAGATGAACTTGGTGCCCTTGTACTTGCCCGCGACGATCTCGCCCGGCCCGGACCACTGTCCCACGACCTGGCGGAAGAACGCCTCGTCGTTATCGGCATGAGCCGGCGTGGCGAGGCCGGTGGCGGCGGCAATCGCGAGAGCGAGACCGGCCTTCAGAGTGCGGGACATGGCGAACCTTCCTGACGGGCGCAAGCGGCTGTTTCACCGTGTCTTTATCGCTCGTAAGGGTTAAGCAAGCCTTGCCGGCGCAGCTAGAAACCGCTCCGGTCGGGGTCCGTCGATTGCCGTCGGGAGGCGGGCGAGCCACCGAGCTTGACCAGTTCCGACATGATGTCGCCGATGCGCGGACGCCTGGTCCGCAGGAAGGGCAGGGGCCGGCACAGATCCATGGCCGCCAGCCCGACCCGCGCTGTGAGGAGGCCGTTGACCACGCCTTCGCCCATCCTCGCCGACAGTTTCGCCGCGACCCCGTGCCCGAGCAGCTGCTGCATGACGCCGTCGCCGATCGCGATCGAGCCCGTCACCGCCAGATGCGCCAATACGTCGCGCGTCAGGCGGACCAGCCCGAGCGTCCCCGGCCGCGCGCCGTAGAGTTCGGACATGCGGCGGATCAGCTTGATGGTCTCGAACAGGACGTAGGCGACGTCGACCAGGGCCTTCGGGCTGACGGCGGTGACCACCGAGACCCGCTTGGCGGAAGCGAGGACGAGCGTGCGGGCGGCGGCATCGAGCGGCTCGAGCATCTCGCGTTCGGCCAGCGCGACGAGGTCGGCGCCGTCGATCACCTCCTCGTCGAGCTCCGCGAGGCGGGCGCGGCCGCGGGCAGTTTCCGCACGTCCGGAGAGGAGGGTGGTCAGGGATCGCACGACCCTGCGCGCATCGGCCGTGGAATTCGACTGATAGGCCGCCAGTCCCTCGCGCCGCTCGCGATCCACCGCGGACAGGCGCATGAGACCAATGGCCTCGCGGGCGACGAGCCCGACCGCGCCGATGACCAGAAGCAGGGTGACGCCGACGGCCACCCAGCCGAGCCAGTCATAGCGCGCGAAGAGGTCGCGGATCAGCGCGTCGATCGCCAGCGCGACGCCCAGCGACACCAGCACGCCCAGCGCTGCGACGAAGAGCTTTCCGAAGGAGAAGCCGCGCCGCCGGCGGGTCGCCGGCTCCACTTCCAGCGCTTCCACGGCCTGCCGTTCGATCGCGTCGTCAGGGTCGAGCGCCACGCGCGTCATGTCGTCGATCGCACGGGGCGTGCGTGCCGGCGCAACGGGCTGGTCGACCCGTTCGCGGGGAAGCCCGGCCTCTTCCAGCCGGTAGGCGCCGGGCCGTCGGCCCGCGCGGGATGTGTCGTCGCTGCTCATGCCAGCCGGTCTCCCAGGAGGAACTGCAAGGCGCGGTCGAGACGGATATGGGGAAGCGACAAGGTGAGGCCCTCGGCTGTACGCTCCAGCCGCGGGGGGCGGAAGCGAACGAAGCGGATCCCGTCCGCCGGCTTGCCCTCGCCCGGAAGAAAGAGCCGCGCCGGGTCGGCCGGCAGATCGCCGGGAAACACCGCGGTCTCCGTCTCCCCGTCGAACCTGTCGCGGCCGATGGTCTCGCCGGCCGCAGGAGTGCCGACGATCACCGGCAGCCTGTCGTCGCCGTCGGTCACGGTCGCTTCGCGTGTCGCCCGAACCGCCGCCATCGCCAGCACGTCGATCTGCGCGCCGGAGAACTTCGCCCGGGCAATGGCGTCGTCGAGGAGCCGCCGGACGATGGCCTCCAGCTGCCGGTGGCTGTCGCGGTGCAGGTGGTCCGCCTTGGTTGCCGCCACGAGGATGCGGTCGATGCGGCGGGACAGGAAGGAACCGAGCCAGCTGTTTCGACCGGGCCGGAAGCACCCGAGGATGTCCGCAAGCGCGGTCTCCAGGTCGCGCACCGCCTCGGGGCCGGCATTGATCGCCTGCATCACGTCGACGAGCAGGATCTGCCGGTCGAGCCGGGCGAAGTGTTCGCGGAAGAAAGGCTTCACCACCACCGTCTTGTAGGCTTCGTAGCGCCGGGCGAAGACGGCGGCGATCGAGCCCTTCGGATAGGTTCGGCCCGGCTCCACCGGCAGAGGCGCGAAGGTGAGCGCCGGCGAGCCTTCGAGATCGCCGGGCATGAGGAAGCGGCCGGGGGGCAGCGTCGAAAGGGCCGTCGAGTCGTCGCGGCAGGCCGTCAAATAGGCGGCAAAGGCTGCGCTCAGCGACTGGGCCGTCGGCTCGTCGGCCGGCTGATCAAGGTCGAGCCCGTCGATCAGGCTGAGAAATCCCGCGGCCATGGCATGGCGGGAGGGCAGGCGGGCCCGTTCGAGCGCCTCGGCCGAGAAGCGCGCGAAGTCCTTGTCCAGAAGCGGCAGGTCCAGCAGCCACTCGCCGGGGTAGTCGACGATGTCGACCGAGAGCCGGCCGCCGGAGAACATGCGCGACCAGCCGGAGGCCGATTCATACTCGATGGTCAGGCGCAGTTCGGAGATCGCGCGGGTGGAACTCGGCCAGGCCCGGTCGTCGAGGAGGGTGCGGATATGCTCCTCGTACTGGAAGCGCGGCACCGCGTCGTCGGGCTGCTCCTCCAGATAGCTGCGCAGGATGCGCCCGCTCGCCTGGGCCTCGAAGAGCGACAGCCGGCCGCCATGCAGGAGGTTGTGGACGAGGGCGGTGATGAACACGGTCTTGCCGGCCCGGGACAGCCCGGTGACGCCGAGGCGCAGGCTCGGATGGAACAGGCCGCTCGTGCGGTCGGTGAAATTGTCGAGGACGAGCCGCGCCTCGTCGGCAAGAGAAGTCATGAATGCGCGGGCTTCCTCTTCTGTAGCGGCGAAAAGGATATAGGCGCCGCACGCCGGCCCCGAAAGGCCGGTGCATCATCCCTCGCCCAGATCCGCCGGGACAAGCAACCGCCGCAGCATCCCGGCCCCAGCCGAGATCTCGGAGAGCGCGGTGGAGAACTCGACGATCGCCAGCCCGCAGGTCGGGAAGCCGGCGCTAAGCGTCCTCAGCGCTTCCGGCTCGCCATCGCCGGAAAGCGAGACGGTGAATTCCTCGATCATCGGGTTGTGACCGACCAGAAGCAGCCCCGATGCCTCGCCCAGCCGGCGCGCTTCGGCCAGATACGCATCGATTCCGAGGGCATAGAGGGAGTCGGACAGATGTTCCGGCGTTCCCGGCTTCAACGCGGAACGCACGAGGTCCAACGTCTCTGTCGCACGCGTCGCGGTGGAACTGGCTACCGCGTCGATGTCCCAATCCTGGTCGGCCAGAAACCGGCCAAGCCGGGTCGCGTCGCCGCGGCCGCGTTCGTCGAGCGGACGCTGGTGATCGCGCTGGCCGGGCAGGGCCCAGGAGGAGTGCGCGTGGCGCAGTATGAAGAGACGACTTCGCGGGGCGGCAGACATGCTTGTTCGAGTAGGCCGAATTCGCCGTCGCGGCAATCGGGACCCGCCAGACGGTCGGTACCGTGCCGTGCCGTAAGGAACGCACCAGCAACAGCCGATACGTCTGAGGCTGGGTCGCCGTCATCCCCCTGTCATGCTTCGTGGCTGATACAGGTGCTGAAAGACGAACGAATCCGGACTGTTACAAACGAAGTCACATCGGCGTTGCGGCGCAGAAGCAACTTGTTCGCTTGTCGAAGCGTCGCTATAAGCCCGGCTTCGGAACGGAGGTGCCTATGAGCGAGACACTCAAGATGGATGCGACCCTGTCGGAAGACGGCCCGTTCATGAATGATCGCCAGAAGGACTACTTCCGCCGGAAGCTGCTCGCCTGGAAAGCGGAAATCCTGCGCGAATCGCGCGAGACGCTGGATGCTCTCGCCAACGACAACAGCAACCTCGCCGACGTCGCCGACCGGGCCTCCTCGGAGACCGACCGGTCGATCGAACTTCGGGCGCGCGACCGCCAGCGCAAGCTGATCTCCAAGATCGACGCGGCGCTGGAGCGCATCGAGGAGGGCACCTACGGCTATTGCGAGGAGACCGGCGAGCCGATCAGCCTGAAGCGGCTGGATGCGCGGCCGATCGCGACCATGTCGCTCGAGGCGCAGGAGCGCCACGAACGGCGCGAAAAGGTCTATCGCGACGAATAGAGCTGCCGTGAGCCCGGATCGCTGAACGGTCGTTCCGTCTCCGCGCGGTCCCGTTCGACGGTCGTGCCGCTGCCCAGGACCCTGTCCCTGCTCTTGGAGCGGGCTTCCGTTTCAGGCGCTGCTCGCGGCCATTGCGGCCCGAGCTGACTGGGTGCCGCAGAACGGCTATCCGGCCGTAAACTTTCCCGCCAGCCGAAGCAGCGACCCTGCGATCGTCAACCGCGGCTGCGTTGCTCGCTGTCGCCGAAGCTGAAATCCCCGAGCAGGCGTTCCATCTCTTCCTCCAGGGTCAGCTTGCGCGCCGGCTCAGCCGATGCCGGCGTCGGGGCGGCAGGTGGCGCCGCGCGGTCCGGCTCCGGCACGATGGTTCCGGCCCGTGTCTCCGGCGCAGGAGGCGGGGTCTCCTGCTCCGCTTCCGGATCGGGTGCGGCCACGGGAGCAGTCACGGCAGCCTGCCTCGCCGGACGGCTCTCTGCCTCAGCGTCGGCAGCGAAGGGCGCTTCGTTGCGGGAAAGCTCCGAATCGAGTTCGGCGGAGAGAAAGTCCTGGAGGCTGGGTTCCGGCTTCGGCGCGGCGGCCGCTGCATCGAAAATCGGTTCCTCGCGCGCTGTCGTGGCGGAGCCGGCTGCAACGGCCGGTTCAGCCTTCGGCGGGGCGGGCGGGCGCTGTTCCGGCGCGCTGCCACGGTTCTGGATGGCCGTAGCGAAGCTGCGAACCGAGAGCGGCCGCCGTTCCGGCGGCGATTCCGTTTCTTTGTCCGGTGCGGGCGCGGGGGCGCGGTTGAGCCGGTCGCGGATCTCGGCCCGCTGACGCGCCATGTCCGGCGCCTGCGGTCGGGCATCGGGCATCGACAGTGACGGCTCGACCCGGCCGGCTTCCAGTGGCCGGGGAGGCGCCTTCTGTGCCGCGGGCGAAGGAGCCGCGGCGTCTTTCAGGCCCACGGCCGGCAGGGTGGGCGTCGCCATCGAACGCGGCTGCACCGGCTGCACCGAAGGAGCCGGGGGCTGGCCGCCATTGGTCCCCGCGCGATGCGGATCCTGCATCGGCGGCTTCGCCGCATGCACCGTGTCTGCGGAGTGGATGGGCGCGACCACGGGCACGGGGGCTGGCGCGGCGACCGGGCTCGGCACCGGATCGGCTACAGCCTCCGCCGGCTCGCTCCGCTCCTCTTGGCGCGGCTCGTTGCGGGCCGGCATCGGCGCTTCTCGTGGGGGCGCTTCCCGTGTCGGCGCATGGCGCTCGGCGCCAGTCGGCGTCTCCCAGCGGCGAATCGCCGGTGCCTCGTCCGTATCCGCCATGCGGTCGAGCTGCGGTTCGTTCCGGGCACGCGCGGCCGCGGGAAGCCGGAGGATGTTGCCCTCCAGCAGCAGGTCCGTCTGGCCGCCGACCAGCACGAGATGCTCGACCTCGTCGCGCCGCACCAGGATCAGCCGGCGCTTCTCGTCGATCCGCGCCACGTCCATGATCGCCAGGCGCGGTGCCCGCCCCTTGAAGCCGCCGCCGACGGCGCCGCCGAAGGCCTTCTTAGCGAGCATGATCACGACGATTGCCAGAAGGCATACGACCACCGCCACGAGCGCCACCCAGACGATCGGCGCGAGGCTGTCCCCGACGATGTCGACAATCCACTGGGGCATGGGCTGTGGCTCCTGCTGGCGGGAGGGCGACTGACGCGGGATGAGCGACGGCCGGGCCGGGTTGAACAGCATGGCCAAAGGTCAAGCATAAGGCCAGCTTGGCTGTTCATAGTGCGTCCTGGATCGCGCGCGAAGGTCGCCGCGGGCTTTTTCGCGATTGCGGCTCGAAGAAAAACCGTTCAAGCGACACCTCGCCTCGGTCTGTTTCTTGATTCGGTATCGCGCGCCGTAGACGGTGCAGCAGGCGAGGGAAGAATGGACGGAGTGGCGATGGGAACGGTCGAAAAGCCTCTGATCGACCGGGCTGCGGCGGCTTCCGGCGTGCGCCGCCTGCTAATCCTCGGCGGCGGCCTGATCCTCCTGGCGGCGCTGCTGGCGTTGTTCGGCCATGCCTATGGCGCGATCGCGCTGCTGGTCATCTTCGGCGCGCTGGCGATCGCCGGCATCGCCGCGATCTTCGCCGCGGCTCTCGGCTTCGTGCAGTTCACCGGCCGAATCGCCGAGGGTGCGATCGCCAAGGATTTTCTCGACACGGCGCGCACCGGAACGCTCATCGTCGACCGGAAGGGCCGGATCATCTACGCCAACCGCGCCTATGGCGAAGCGACGGGGGCCGCGACCGCCAGCGCCGTGCGGACGCTCGAGCGGCTCCTGGCGCGAGAACCGGAAGCCTCCGAAGCAATCTATGCGCTGGCCAACCTGGCGCGGGAGAACCGCGCCGGGCACCGGGAATTCAGGCTGCCGCGAAGCCTGTCAGGCGGTGAAGCCGCGCCTGCCGCGCACTGGTACCGCGCCTCGGTCCGGCCGCTGGCGACAGCGAACGGTACGCTGCAGGCCTGGCAGATCCTCGACATCACCGCCGACCGCCAGCACGAGGAAAGCTCCTTTCAGGACCTGCAGCACGCGATCGACTATCTCGACAAGGCGCCGGCGGGATTCTTCGCGGCCGATGCCGAGCACCGGATCGCCTATCTCAATGCCACGCTGGCCGGGTGGCTCGGAGTCGACCTCAGCGAGTTCAAGCCGTTCAGCCGCTCGATCCTCGAGTTCGTGCCCGAGGTCTCGCACGCGCTTCTTTCGCCGCGGATGAATTCCGGCGAGCCCGAGGCGCCGACGGTCATCGACCTCGACTTCGTCACCGAGCGGGGCCAGAGCCTGCCGGTCCGGCTGCTGCGCCGCAGCGCAGGGGGAGACGCCGCGGCGCCGGGCATCGTGCGCACACTGGTCCTGCATCGCGGCGTGGAGAACGAATCGGCCAATCCGCTGGAGGTCGCGGAGGCGCGGTTCACCCGCTTCTTCAACTCCTCGCCCATGGCGATCGCCGCGCTCGACGATCAGGGACGGGTGGTTCGCTCAAACGCCGCCTTCGGCCAGCTCTTCGGGCCAGAGGCCGCCGCGGGCGGCGCGCAGGTAGAGCGCAGCCTGCGGGAAGCAGGGCGCGAGGGGCTGCGCCAGGCGCTGGAAGCGGCGACGACCGGCCGCGCTGGCATTCCAGCCATCGACGCGGAGATCGAAAGGGACCCGCCGCGCTCGGTCAGGCTGTATATCAGCGCGGTGCCGCAGGCGGGCGGGGATGCCGACGAAGCCGCTATCCTCTACGGCGTCGACATTACCGAGCAGCGCGTGCTCGAGGACCAGTACGCCAAGAGCCAGAAGATGCAGGCGATCGGCAACCTTGCCGGTGGTATCGCCCACGACTTCAACAACGTCCTGACGATCATCACCGCCTCGGTCGACTTCCTCCTGCTCAACCACCGCACCGGCGATCCGTCTTTCCAGGACCTCCTGCTGATCAAGCAGAGCGCCAATCGCGCCGCATCGCTGGTGCGCCAGCTGCTGGCCTATTCGCGCCGGCAGACGATGCGGCCGAAGATGCTCAGCCTGACCGACGTGATCGCCGACATGCATCTTCTCCTGAAGCGCGTCAGCGGCGACAACACCAAGCTGGAACGCCATCACGAACGCGATCTGTGGCCGGTCATGGCCGATATCGGCCAGTTCGAGCAGGTGATCACCAATCTCGTGCAGAACGCCCGCGACGCGATGCCGGGCGGCGGAAAGATCACCATCTCGACGCGCAACGTGCCGGCCGGGGAAGCGCGGAGCTTCAGCTACAACGAGCTGACGGAAGGCGACTACGTGCTCGTCGAAGTCGCCGACACCGGGACCGGCATGCCGCCCGAGGTCGCGGAACGCATCTTCGAGCCGTTCTTCACGACCAAGGACATCGGCAAGGGGACCGGGCTCGGCCTCTCCATGGTGTACGGCATCGTCAAGCAGTCCGGCGGCTTCATCTTCGTGGAGTCCACGCAGGGCGAGGGCACGGCGTTCCGGATCTTCCTGCCGCGGCACATCCCGGCCCAGGTGGCGGCGATCAAGAGCGAGGTCGGCGTCCCCCCGACCAGCAACGCCAAGCTCGATCTTTCCGGCACGGCCTCGATCCTTCTCGTCGAGGACGAGGACCATGTGCGCGCCGGCAACGTCCGGGCCCTGAAGATGCGCGGCTACGAGGTGCACGAGGCAGCCTCGGGCATCGAGGCGCTCGAAGTCATGGAAGAGCTCGACGGCCAAGTCGATCTCGTCGTCTCCGACGTGGTGATGCCCGAGATGGACGGACCGACGCTGCTGCGCGAGATGCGCCGGAAGCGTCCGGACCTGAAGTTCATCTTCGTCTCGGGCTACGCCGAGGACGCCTTCGCCAAGAACCTGCCGGAGGGCGAGAAGTTCGGCTTCCTCGCCAAGCCGTTCTCGCTGCGCGATCTGGCCGTCTCGGTGAAGACGATGCTCGACGAATAGCGGTGGTCAGCCGCGCAGGGCGACGGCGATCCGCGCGGCGAGGCGGGCATTGTTCTCGACCAGCGCGATGTTCGCGGTCAACGAGCGGCCTTCGCTGAGTTCGAACATGCGCTGCAGCAGGAATGGCGTCACCGCTTTGCCGGCGATACCCTGCGTCTGCGCATCGGCGAGGGCCGTGTCGATCCAGGCCTCTACTGCGGCTTGCGGCAGGGCGTCAGCCTCCGGCACCGGGTTGGCGATGAGCATGCCGCCGTCGATGCCGAGCGCCCGGCGTGTCGCCTGGAACGTGGCGATCTCCTGCGGCGTATCGAGCCGCAGGGGGGCCGGGATGCCGGAGCCGCGGGACCAGAAGGCCGGCAGTTCGCTCGCGCCATGGCAGACGACGGGAACGCCCCTGGTTTCCAGCACCTCATAGGTCTTCTTCAGATCCAGAATCGCCTTCGCCCCGGCGCATACGACCAGCACGGGCGTGCGCGCCAGTTCCTCGAGATCCGCCGAGATGTCGAAGCTCGTCTCGGCCCCGCGATGCACGCCGCCGATGCCGCCCGTTGCGAACACCTGGATGCCGGCACTGGCGGCGGCGATCATCGTCGCGGCCACCGTTGTCGCACCGGTCCGGCCGAACGCGACGGCAAAGGCGAGGTCCGCGCGCGACAGCTTCATCGCGTCGCGCACCGTCGCAAGGGCCTCCAGTTCGCCTGCCGTCAGGCCAATGCGGAGGCGGCCATCGAGCACGGCGATGGTCGCCGGGACAGCGGATTCCTCGCGGATGATCGCCTCGACCCGGCGCGCCATGGCCAGGTTCTGCGGGTACGGCATGCCGTGCGTGACGATCGTCGATTCGAGCGCCACCAGCGGTTGGCCGGCCTCGATCGCGGCGGCTACTTCGTCGGAAAAGCCGAGTTCGACGGAATGAACCATCAGGAAGTCCTTAGTTGCGTGCGAGGTGCCGGCATGCCGGCCACGCATTCCTCGATCAGTCGGGCCATGTCGGGCGGCGGAAAGCTCGGGGCGGCGATGCGCAGCGACGAGGCTGCGATGCCATCGCGCACGCAATCTACCCAGGAGCGGCCGGACCAGAGCCCGACCAGCGCAACCGCCGCCAGCGTGTCGCCCGCTCCAGTGACGTCCCGCGGCACGACCGTCGGCGGCTGCTGGAAGTGCACCGTCTCCCCCTCGACGATCGCGACCTCTCGCGGGCCGTCGGTGATGACCGCGCGGTCCACCCCGATTTCGGCGAGGAGTTCCGCCAGGAGCAGGAGGCTCGTCGCCGCCGTCGCTTCCACGAGACTGGCCGCCTCCGCGCGCGACAGGAAGAGAGCCGTCAGCGCCGGCAGGATATCGGCTAGCCGGCTTACCTTGGCGGGCGAGACCCCGACCGCGACGATCGGCCGGTCACCGGCGGAAGCCGCCAGCAGCGCCAGAGACGCGGAAGGCAGGTTGGCGTCGACGAGCAGGGCGTCCGCCCGTGCCATTGCCGCGCGAACGTGCTTTCGCTCGAAGATCCGCGGCACCAGCCTGTCGTAGAGGGCCATGTCGGCGATGCCGGCGACGAGTTCGCTGCGGTCGTCCAGGACCGCGGTATAATTGGGCGTCCGGCGATCCAGCCAGGTGACGCTGCCGTCGTTGAAGCCGAGGTCGGCAAGGACATGGGCGATGCGCTGACCATCGGCATCGCCGCCACGCGCTCCCAGGAAGGACACGGGACAGCCGAGCCCGTGCAGCGCCGTGGCCGCGTTGAATGCCGCGCCGCCCGGCACGTCGACGAGCTGCCCCGGATTGGAGGCACCCGCGGTGAACGGCGCGAGCGAGCGGGCCCGGCGGTCGATATGGCCGGCGCCGGTGACGAAGACGCTGGGGCGCGGCGCGAGAGGCGGCTTCATGATTCCTTAAGCCCTCTTTTCAGCGGACGGCGATTCGGCAGCATTCCGCAAACTGGAACATAACATGAATATCCACTTGTCCGGCGGGAACAAAAAGAGTACAGGAAGCTCTAGCCGACATTGCACCCCGGTCCAACGCGTGAAATAAGGTCCGTCTCCATGGCACAGAATTCACTCCGTCTCGTCGAGGATAGTTCGTTGGACAAGACCAAGGCTCTGGACGCCGCGCTTTCGCAGATCGAGCGCGCGTTCGGCAAGGGCTCGATCATGCGGTTGGGCGAGAACGAGAAGATCGTGGAGATCGAGACGGTCTCCACCGGATCTCTCGGTCTCGACATCGCGCTGGGCGTCGGCGGCCTGCCGAAGGGCCGCATCGTGGAGATCTACGGCCCGGAAAGCTCGGGCAAGACGACGCTGGCCCTGCACACGATCGCGGAAGCCCAGAAGAAGGGCGGCATCTGTGCCTTCGTCGACGCCGAGCATGCGCTCGATCCCGTCTATGCCCGCAAGCTCGGGGTGGACCTGGAGAATCTCCTGATCTCGCAGCCGGACACGGGCGAGCAGGCGCTGGAGATCACCGACACGCTGGTCCGTTCCGGCGCCATCGACGTGCTGGTCGTCGATTCGGTCGCGGCGCTGACGCCGCGGGCGGAGATCGAGGGCGAGATGGGCGATTCCCTGCCCGGCATGCAGGCGCGTCTGATGAGCCAGGCGCTGCGCAAGCTGACGGGCTCGATCTCGCGCTCCAAATGCATGGTGATCTTCATCAACCAGATCCGCATGAAGATCGGCGTGATGTTCGGCTCCCCCGAGACCACGACGGGCGGCAACGCGCTGAAGTTCTACGCGTCGGTCCGACTCGACATCAGGCGGATCGGCGCGATCAAGGATCGCGACGAAGTCACCGGCAACCAGACCAAGGTGAAGGTGGTCAAGAACAAGCTGGCGCCGCCCTTCAAGCAGGTCGAGTTCGACATCATGTACGGCGAGGGCGTATCGAAGACCGGCGAGCTCATCGATCTCGGCGTGAAGTCCGGCATCGTGGAGAAGTCCGGGGCCTGGTTCTCCTACAACAGCCAGCGGCTGGGCCAGGGGCGCGAGAACTCCAAGCAGTTCCTGCGCGACAATCCGGCCATCTCGGACGAGATCGAGACGGCCATTCGGCAGAATGCCGGCCTGATCGCCGAACAGCTGCTGGTCGATACCGGCGATGGCGAGGCCGCCGCCGAGGATTGATGCGGCAGGACCCGCCGGCGGTTCGTGCGCCCGGCGGCTTCCTCCGCCCCTGACTGATAGACACCGGTTTGCGGCCTCTGTACAAAGCGCCCTTCGGCTGGCGCGGCTGGCGTCTCGCGATGCTGCCCGCCAACTTTTTCGCAAGTGCTTCGAAGGTCGGTCATGAGTGGCGTCAACGAGATCCGGTCCGCGTTCCTGGACTTTTTCGCGCGTGAGGGTCACGAGAAGGTCGCGTCGTCGCCGCTCGTCCCGCGCAACGATCCGACCCTGATGTTCACGAACGCCGGGATGGTGCAGTTCAAGAACGTCTTCACCGGGATCGAGAAACGTCCTTACGACCGCGCCGTCACATCGCAGAAATGCGTGCGCGCCGGCGGCAAGCACAACGATCTCGACAATGTCGGGTACACCGCCCGGCACCATACCTTCTTCGAGATGCTGGGGAATTTCTCCTTCGGCGACTATTTCAAGGACCGGGCGATCGAGCTCGCCTGGAATCTGATCACCCGCGAATACGGCATCCCGGCCGACCGTCTCCTCGTTACCGTCTATTCCGAAGACGAGGAGGCCGCTGCCCTGTGGCGCAAGATTGCGGGCCTCTCCGACGACCGCATCATCCGGATTTCGACCTCGGACAATTTTTGGTCGATGGGCGAAACCGGCCCATGCGGCCCGTGCTCGGAAATCTTCTACGATCACGGCGAGGGCATCTTCGGCGGGCCACCCGGCAGTCCCGACGAAGACGGCGACCGCTTCATCGAGATCTGGAACCTCGTCTTCATGCAGTTCGAGCAGCTGAGCCCGCAGGAGCGGGTCGCGCTGCCGCGTCCGTCGATCGACACGGGCATGGGGCTCGAGCGGATCGCGGCGGTCCTGCAGGGCGTCCACGACAATTACGACATCGACCTGTTCCGGGCGCTGATCGCGTCGGTCGAGGCAGCGGTCGGCTCCCGGGCCGAGGGCGACGCGGTGGCAAGCCACCGAGTCATCGCGGACCATATCCGTGCGACGGCTTTCCTGATCGCCGACGGCGTGCTGCCGTCCAACGAGGGGCGCGGCTATGTGCTGCGCCGGATCATGCGCCGCGCGATGCGGCACGCCAAGCTGCTCGGCGCGCGCGAGCCGGTACTGTACAAGATCCTGCCCACGCTGGTGGCGGAGATGGGGCGGGCCTATCCGGAGCTCGCCCGGGCCGAAGCGTTGATCGGCGAAACGCTGCAGCTGGAGGAGAAGCGCTTCCTGCAGACGCTGGACCGCGGCCTGTCTCTGCTCGCGGATGCCACCGAAGGCATGGGAACCGGCCAGAAGCTGTCCGGTGATACGGCCTTCAAGCTCTACGACACCTACGGCTTTCCGCTCGATCTGACGCAGGACGCGCTGCGGCCGCGCGGCATCGCGGTCGATCTCGACGCCTTCAACGCTGCGATGGAGCGCCAGAAGGCGGAGGCGAGGGCTAGCTGGGTCGGCTCGGGCGAGTCGGCGTCGGACAATGTCTGGTTCCCGATCCGGGAGCGGGTGGGTGCCACCGAGTTCCTCGGTTACGACACCGAGCGGGCGGAGGGCATGGTCCTGGCGCTGGTCGTCGACGGACGCGAGACCGAGTTCGCGGAGGCCGGCGCCGAGGTGGCGGTGGTCGTCAACCAGTCGCCGTTCTACGGCGAATCGGGCGGCCAGCTGGGCGACAGCGGAACGATGCGGGGCGAGGGGGTGGAGATCGCCATCGCCGACACGCAGAAGGCGGCCGACGGGCTGTTCGTCCACCGGGGCGAAGTGACCAAGGGGCGCGTGCCGGTCGGCATGCCTCTGGACCTCGAAGTCGATCATCGGCGTCGGACAGGTATTCGCGCCAACCATTCGGCGACGCATCTCCTGCACGAGGGATTGCGGGCCGTGCTGGGTGCGCATGTGGCGCAGAAGGGCTCAATGGTCGCGCCGGATCGGCTGCGGTTCGACTTCTCGCACCCCAAGCCGATGGATCCGAGGGAGGTCGGCGAGGTGGAGCGGCTGGCGAACCGGATCATCCAGCAGAACGCGGCTGTCGGGACCCGGCTCATGGCTGTCGACGACGCGATCGCGTCCGGTGCGATGGCCCTGTTCGGCGAGAAATACGGGGACGAGGTGCGGGTCGTCTCGATGGGCACGGCGGAAGAGGGTGAGAAAGCCGGCAAGGCTTATTCCATCGAACTTTGTGGCGGCACCCATGTGCGGGCCACGGGCGACATCGGTCTGGTGCATGTGATCGGTGAGAGTGCCGTCGGGGCCGGCGTGCGCCGGCTGGAAGCCCTGACGGGCGAGAGCGCCCGCGCCTATCTCAACGAGCAGGATGCGCGGGTGCGGCGCATGGCGGCGGCGCTCAAGGTGGCACCGGCCGAGGCTGCAGATCGGGTCGAGGCGCTGGTGGAGGAGCGGCGCCGGCTCGAGCGGGAACTGGCCGAGGTGAAGAAGCGCCTGGCGCTCGCCGGCGACGGCGGATCCTCCGATCGGGCGGCGTCGAGCAGGCAGGTCGCGGGGGTCGCGTTTGTCGGCCGCGTTCTCGACGGCGTTTCCGGCAAGGACCTCAAGGGTCTCGTCGACGAAGCAAAGGCACAACTCGGCTCGGGGGTCGTGGCCTTCGTCGGCACGGCCGACGGCAAGGCTTCGGTCGTGGTCGGCGTCACGCCCGACCTGACGAGCCGGTTCGATGCCGTGGCGCTGGTGCGCGAGGCGAGCACGGCCATCGGGGGCAAGGGCGGCGGCGGTCGGCCCGACATGGCGCAGGCGGGTGGGCCGGAAACCGCCAAGGCGGAAGCGGCTGTCGCCGCCGTCGAGGCCGCACTTCAAGCGGCGGGATAGGCCGGACATGCAAAACGCCGGCCCGACGGGCCGGCGTTCTCGAATTGGTTAAGCTGGGATGGGACGGTCAGTCCTCGTAGACGGTCATGCCCGCGACGGCCGCAGCGTCGAGCGACAGCGTCAGGCGGTCGTTCTGCATCGAGAAATGCTCGAGCGGGATGACGCGATCTTCGCTGCCATAGGCATCGACGTCGAACTCCACGACCAGACCCGTCGGCGTCATGGCGTCGGTGCCGACGACTTCCTCGACTTCGCCAACCTCCGTGCCGGCCGCGTCGAAGACGTCGGCGTCGTCGACATCGTCGGCTTCCATGTTGAGAGCGGCGATCATCGCGTCGTCGTCGACCTCGACCAGCGTCGCGGTCTGGGCCAATGCGGAGCCGGCGAGAAGGCTCGCCGAGAGAAGCGCTGCGTGAAAAGTCTTGTTGATGAAAACGGTCATACGGATTCTCCTGTGTTTAGCGGAGAAAATGTCCGGATAAGCCGAAAGTTGCATGATCGGGCGTAGAGCGTTTGCTCGACGGTCTCGCTGTCGGCTGCGGCCGAACATGAAAACGCCCGGCCGTGGGCCGGGCGCGATCTGTCTGCTTCCGGTCGGCGGGGACCCTTATGCCATCGCCTTCTGCAGGTTCTCGTCGACCTTGTCGAGGAAACCGGTGGTCGAAAGCCATGGCTGGTCCGGGCCGATGAGCAGCGCCAGGTCCTTGGTCATGTGGCCGCTTTCGACGGTTGCGATGCAAACGCGCTCGAGCGTGTCGGCGAAGTCCTTCAACGCGGTGTTGTCGTCGAGCTTCGCCCGGTGGGCGAGGCCGCGGGTCCAGGCGAAGATCGAGGCGATCGAGTTGGTCGAGGTCTGCTCGCCGCGCTGATGCTGGCGATAGTGGCGCGTGACCGTGCCGTGCGCGGCCTCCGCCTCGACGGTCCGGCCATCCGGCGTCATCAGCACCGACGTCATCAGGCCGAGCGAACCGAAGCCCTGCGCGACCGTGTCCGACTGCACGTCGCCGTCGTAGTTCTTGCACGCCCAGACGTAGCCGCCCGACCATTTCAGGTTCGAGGCGACCATGTCGTCGATCAGGCGGTGCTCGTAGATGATGCGGGCTTCCTTGAACTTCTCCTCGAACTCCGTCTCGTAGACCTCCTGGAAGATGTCCTTGAAGCGGCCGTCATAGACCTTGAGGATGGTGTTCTTGGTCGAGAGGTAGACCGGATAGCCGCGCTGCAGGCCGTAGTTCAGCGAGGCGCGCGCGAAGTCCCGGATCGAATCGTCGAGGTTGTACATCGCCATTGCGACGCCCGAGGCGGGCGCGTCGTACACCTCGTGCTCGATCGTCTCGCCGTCCTCGCCGACGAACTTGATCGTCAGCTTGCCCTTGCCGGGGAAGCGGAAATCGGTGGCGCGATACTGGTCGCCAAAGGCATGGCGGCCAACGATGACCGGCTTGGTCCAGCCGGGGACGAGGCGGGGAACGTTCTTGCAGATGATCGGCTCGCGGAAGATGACGCCGCCGAGGATGTTGCGGATCGTGCCGTTGGGCGAGCGCCACATCTTCTTCAGGCCGAATTCCTCGACCCGGTCCTCGTCGGGCGTGATGGTCGCGCATTTGACGCCGACGCCGTGCTTCTTGATGGCGTTGGCCGCGTCGACGGTGACCTGGTCGCCGGTTGCGTCGCGGTTCTCGACGCCGAGGTCGTAATATTCGAGGTCGATGTCCAGATAGGGGTGGACCAGCTTGTCCTTGATGAACTGCCAGATGATGCGGGTCATCTCGTCGCCGTCCAGTTCCACGACCGGATTGTCGACCTTGATCTTTGCCATCGGTGTCTTCCTCAGAACGAATATGCGGCCATCTGGACGCTTGACAGCCGGGTGCGACCTGCTCCCCGACGCTTGCTGCGCCCTATAACACCGGTATCGGTGGAGGCAAAGCAGAGCCGCCCTATCCTCGGCCACCCGGGCTCACCTCGCGCGCAAACGCCGACGCGCCACCGCATTTCTCCCGAAGGAGGCTGTCATGCCCGAAGCGTTTCGCGTCGATGCGCCGTGCGGTCCGGTGCAGGGCATCCGCAGAGGGGGCATCGTGCGCTTTCTCGGCGTTCCCTACGCCGAGCCGCCGCTCGGCATGGCGCGGTTTGCCAAGGCCAAGGCGCGGCGGCGCTTCGACAGCGTCTTCTCCGCCAACGCCTATGGGCCGGCGGCGCCGCAGCGCCACGCGATGCCGGAGCCGCTCGCCACGATCGCCAGCACGACCAGCACGTTCGACGAGGACTGCCTGAACCTCCACGTCTGGACGCCGGATGTCCGAGGCAGGCGGCCGGTGCTCGTGTTCATTCACGGCGGCGCGTTCATCATCGGGTCGGGGGCGCAGTATCCGGGCGACGACCTGGCGCGCCGCGGCGACATCGTGGTCGTGACGTTGAACTACCGGCTGGGCATCTTCGGATTCAACGCGTTCCCGGAGATCTACGAGGGCGACGAGCGTTTCGTGGCCAATGCGGGCCTGCTCGACCAGCGGCTGGCGCTCGAATGGGTGCGCGACAATATCGCCGCCTTCGGGGGCGATCCGGAACGGGTCACCATCGCGGGCGAATCGGCGGGCGCAGCGTCGGTCGCCTTCCATCTCGTCTCTTCGCCGTCGCATCCGCTCTTTTCACGGGCGATCCTGCAGTCGGGCACCCTCAACCTCTTCGATCCGCGGAAGAAAGCCGCCGCGGTCTATCAGGAGGTGGCGAAGAAGCTGTCGCCCGGCGGCGACCGGGAGCGGCTGTTCCGGATCGACCACCGCCTGTTCAGTGCCCAGACCCGGGCGCTGGCCGCCAAGCACGCCGGCATCCTGTCGCGGCCCTATTGCGACGGCGTCCACATGCCCGAAGGGCATCTCGGCGATCTGTATCGGACCATGAAGAAGGTGCCGCTGCTGATCGGGACCAACCGCGAGGAATTCTCCTTCTTCAGCGAACTGCCCTTGTTTCCCATCGAGAAGAACAAGGCGGCCATGCGGACCTGGGTGGCGGACGTCGCTGGCGAGGCGGCGGCCGAGCGGATCGCGCATCTCTATTCCTCCCGGCGCGACGGGCAGATCGCCTTCGGCACCGATCTTCTCTTCCGCATGGCGGCGATCCATCAGGCCGAGACCCATAGTGCGGAAGCACCGACCTATATGTACCGGCTCGACTGGGAGGCGAAGGGCCTGCTGAGCCGGCTGGGAGCCACGCATTCGGTGGATCTGCCGCTGCTCTTCGAGGATTTCCTCAAGCCGTTCCGCAGCGTCTATCTGGGGGTTCTGCCCGACCCTCTCCGACAGGCGCTCGCCCGGCGCATGCGCGATCACTGGATCCACTTCGTCCGGGAGGGCCGCCCCGGCGACGACTGGCCCGCCTACGACCCCGAGACGCGCAAGACGAAGGTCTTCGGGGTCCGGGACAGCGTCCTGTCCGATCCCGAAGACGTGCGGCGGCTGGCCTGGCAGGGCGTCGACGGCTTCGCGCCGTGACGCGCCCGCTTGGCGAGACTCGCGAAGCGGGCTATCAGCAGCCGAAAAGGGACCGCCCTTGGCACAAGATCCAGAACCATCTGCCGCCGACCCAACGGTGGCGTCAGCCGCCGCCTCCGGTCCGGCCATCGTCCTCGTCGAGCCCCAGCTTGGCGAGAATATCGGCATGGTCGCCCGCGCAATGGCGAATTTCGGCCTGAGCGACCTGCGTCTGGTCAATCCCCGCGACGGCTGGCCGAACGACAAGGCGCGCGCCGCCGCGTCCCGGGCGGACCACGTCATCGACGCGGTGCGGCTGTTCGACAGCGTCGAGGCGGCGGTCTCCGACGTCACCTACCTCCTCGCCACCACGGCGCGTCCGCGCGACAGCTACAAGCCGGTGCGCGGCCCGGAGACGGCTGCCGGCGAGATGCGCGCGCGGGTAGCGGTCGGCCAGAGCGTCGGCATCCTCTTCGGGCGCGAGCGCTACGGCCTGTCGAATGCCGAGGTGGGGCTGGCCGACGAGATCGTGACGTTTCCCGTCGATCCGGAATTTGCCTCGCTCAACATCGCGCAGGCGGTGCTGCTGACGAGCTATTCCTGGCGGGCCGCCGGGGCGGAAGACGGGTCCGCGCCGCGCTTTTCGGCCCCAACGGCGGCGCCGGCCGAGAAGGGCGATCTCTACCGTCTGTTCGACCATCTGGAAACGTCGCTGTCCCGGACCGGCTACTTCCACCCGCCCGAGAAGCGCGAGGTGATGGTGCAGAACCTGCGCACGATGCTGACCAAGGCGGGTTTTTCCGAGCCGGAGGTGCGGACGTTGCGGGGGGTGCTGCGCGCATTCGACTACGTGATGGGCGAGACGGGGCGCTCGGGGCGGGAGACATCTGGATGAACGCGCCGATCCTCGTCTTCGATTCCGGGATCGGCGGGCTGACGGTGCTCCGCGAGTTGCGCACGCACATGCCGGACCGGCGCTTCGTCTACGTGGCGGACGATGCCGGATTTCCCTACGGCGACTGGCAGGAAGACCGGCTGAGGGAGCGGATCGTCGCGCTCTTTCGCGAGCTCGTGCCGCTCTATCGGCCGCAGCTGGCGGTGATTGCCTGCAACACGGCATCGACGCTGGTGCTGGAGGATTTGCGCCAGGCCTTCGACATCCCCTTCGTCGGGACGGTGCCGGCGGTGAAGCCGGCGGCGGAACGGACCCGGTCCGGGCTGATCAGCGTCCTGGCCACCCCCGGGACGGTCAGGCGCGACTACACGCGCGACCTGATCGGCCGCTTCGCCGGCCACTGTGCAGTGCGGCTCGTCGGCTCCAGCGAACTCGCCCGGCTGGCCGAGCAGTCGATCCTCGGCAGCGACTCCTCCGCCGACGCGATCGCCGCCGAGATCGCGCCCTGCTTCGTCGAGGAGGACGGGCGCCGTACCGACATCGTCGTCCTCGCGTGCACGCACTATCCGCTGATCGCGAACCAGTTCCGGCAGCTGGCGCCGTGGCCCGTCGACTGGCTGGACCCGGCCGAAGCGATTGCCCGCCGCGCGCGCTCCCTCAGTCCACTGGCGGACGAGGACCTGCCGGAAGGCTTTGACGAAGCCCATTTCACCAGCGGCGGCGCCTCCTACGCGATGCGACGCCTGATCCGTGGCTTCGGGCTCGAACTGGCGCCGCGGCGCGACTGACGGTGCCGCGGGTGCCCCTTCAGCGCCCCAGGAAGTCTGCGTAGCGCTCGTAGCGCAGATCGTCTTCGGCGCGCTCCAGATCGTCCTCCGCATCCCATAGCTGGTCCCGGAGCCGCTCCATCTCGCGCCGTTTCTCGCGCCGCTTGTCCTCCTCCTTGATGCCGTCGAGCTCGTAGCGGAGGCCATCGATCCGACTGCGCAACTGATCGCGTTGCTGCCGCGCGTCGTAGACCTTCTTGTTGGCGTAGTAGGGTGGCTCGAAGTCGGCCTTCAGGTCGATCGGACAGGAGCCGGCGTAGGATCTGCCCTCCGCGCCGAGCCGCGCCCCGTTCGACGGGGTGCAGTAGGTCTCGATGCCCGCTTCCCAGCCGGCGCGCCACGCCGCCACGTCGGGACTGACGCCGTGCTTGGTGCAGGCCGCCTGATGCTCCGCCACGAAGCCGATCTGCCGGCCGCTGGCCCCGTCGGCCTCGCCGAGTCGTCGCCAGTCGCTCGTTACGCATTCTTCTTCGGTCAGCGTCGCGCACGCGTTCACCGCCAGTGCCGCCCCCACAAGGAGCGGCAACGTCAAAATCATACGCCTCACGTCAGAAATCCCCTTCCCAAACGTCAGGTAAGGGGTCGCACCGTCGCGGAGAAAAAGCAACCGGTTCGAACGCGGCGGCCACCCGCCCGCCGGAGCGAGCCGGCTGCGTCAGCCGCGCTGGAAGGAGAGGTCGGAGACCGGGACGTCGTTGCCGTCGATCTTCTCGATTACCTGCATGCGGAACGTATCGTTGCCGGTGTTGCGGATCAGCATGCGCGCCTTGTCGTCGTCGTAGATCACCTTGTTCCAGGTGACTTCGAGGTCGAGCGTATCGCCGCGCTGGGAACCGACCAATCTCGCGGGGCCGCTGGAGGAACCCGTATAGGTGCCGGTATAGGTTCCGGTGCCCGGATCGATCCGGAGCCGGGCTCCGATCTGGCGGCTGACGACCAGCATCGAGCGGCAGGTTCCCGCGAGAGAGAAGGACGTTTCGTCTGGACGAGCGCCCCGCACGTTACAATTGACATTGGCCGCCGTGGGCAGTTGCTCGACCTTAACCGTGCCGCCGCCGCTCCAGCCGCCGTCATAGCGGGCAAGATAGTCCGCGCCCTGTGCGTGAGCGCCGCCTGCGACAGCGGCAGTGATGGCGGCGAGCGCCGCGACGAGCATGGGCTTCATGGCAGAATTCCCGTTGATCGGTCATGCCGCTAGTAGCAGCGGCTTGCGGCCTGATGATGGCCGCGGCGCCAACCACATCCTGGCCGTCGGGAACGCCCGAGCCGATGCGGCGTTGGATTCGACGAATGAAAGGGCTCGCGTCTCATGGACATCATCCGCATCATCGTCGCCATCATCCTGCCGCCGGTCGGCGTCTTCATGCAGGTCGGCTTCGGCAAACACTTCTGGATCAACATCCTCCTCACGCTTCTCGGCTACATTCCCGGCATCATCCACGCGATCTGGGTCATCGCGAAGTACTGAGCCGCGCAGCGGTTGACTTGCGCGTCCTACGCTTCTAGGAAAAGCCCAGCCGGTTGGACCCGCTCCAGCCGGTTTTTGACGTGTCCCGTGGACGGCATCGCATCGTGCCCATGCCGTCCTGTCAGTCCGCATCAGCGGGCAGAGGAGGGCGCGTTTCCTCGGAGAGCCGTCGGATCGTCCGCACGGCCTCTTTCTGTTTGAAGGAAATGCGATGAGCAAGCGCGCATCAGCGAAGTACAAGATCGATCGCCGTATGGGCGAGAACATCTGGGGACGGCCGAAGTCCCCGGTGAACCGCCGCCAGTACGGTCCCGGCCAGCACGGCCAGCGGCGCAAGGGCAAGGTATCGGATTTCGGCGTCCAGCTCCGGGCGAAGCAGAAGCTCAAGGGCTATTACGGCGACGTGACCGAGAAGCAGTTCCGCAAGATCTACGAAGAGGCCGCCCGTCGCCGTGGCGATACCTCCGAGAACCTGATCGGCCTGCTCGAGAGCCGTCTGGATGCGGTGATCTACCGTTCCAAGTTCGTGGCGACCATCTGGGCCGCACGCCAGTTCGTCAATCACGGCCACGTCAACGTCAACGGCCGCCGCACCAACATCCAGTCCTATGTCTGCAAGCCCGGCGACGTGATCGAGGTCCGGCCGAAGTCGAAGCAGCTGGCGTTCGTCCTGGAGGCGACGCAGCTCGCCGAGCGCGACGTGCCGGAATACATCGACGTCGACCACCAGAAGATGGTTGCGACCTACAACCGCGTTCCCGGACTGCACGACGTGCCGTACCCGGTGCAGATGGAGCCGAACCTGGTCGTCGAGTTCTACTCGCGCTGATCGACAAGGGTTTGAGACAGTGGCAAAGGCCGTCCCTTGGGGCGGCCTTTTTCGTTCGTCGACGGCGATTGTCCGCCGTCGGGGTTGGGCGGCTATGGCGGCGATGTCGACGCCTTCAAGCAGAGTCTCAGACTTCCACCTGTCGCGTGAAGTCGCCGACCGGCGCATGGGGCGTCGGATCGGCGGAGCCCCCGAGATCGCGCCGGAAATCCATCAGCATCAGGCCGAGCATGTTCCTGCCCGTCCCGTCGTTGTTGTCGCTCCAGTAGTCGTCGCGACCGGTCTTCTCGTTGTGCTCGAGCAGGTAGGCTCCGCCCGTCGCCAGCAGCCCGTCGGCGAGGTCCTTGGCGGCGAACTTGCCCGCCAGCACGTGCCGCATCGCGCCATCGCGCCCGAGCCCGGCATAGCCGTAATCCGGCGCGTTGGCTTCCCGCTCGAGTTGGCGCTTGACGCGGAAGGCCGCATCGCCGTCCGGAGCGTTTTCGAACATCTGCCGCGCCGTCGCGTCATGCCACCATCTCGTGGCCTGGAACGCAGCCTCGGCCGTGTGAAACGTCCCGCAGGTGCCGTCGTTCTCCAGGCTGACACGGCAGAGCCAGAAATTCCCGAGGAAGGGAGCCGCGTAGACGTCGTCCCAGGGGGTGTTCGCGCCGGGAAAGTAGAAGGCGACGAGTTCAACCGTGGCGCCGTCGATGGTCACCGGTCTCGGCTTCGGGGCGAAGGGCATTGCGGTTCTCCATTTCATGACATGCGAACCGCCGCGCCCGAGGATAATCCAAGAGAAGGTAGGCGTCGACCGTGTCGCCACGGCTGATCGTTGAGCCGCCGGCGCAGGCTGGCCCGTCGCGGCGGACAAGCCTCCTTACGTTCGCGCCGTTAACCCGCTAGAGAGGCGCTGAGCCGAGAGGACAGGGGACAGACATGCTGGATGGACGCGATCGGCCCGCCTTTGCCGAGACGGATGTCGCGGTCGAAGACGAGCCGGAGGATGCGGCGCATCCGCTCTTTGCCGGCGCGCCGAGCTCGGTCTCGTTCAAGAAGCTGCGCAAGCGCCTCTTCCGCGAGATGCGCGAGACGATCCAGCGCAATGCCATGGTCCGGCCCGGCGCGCGCTGGCTCGTCGGCATCTCGGGCGGGAAGGATTCCTACGCGCTTCTGGCGCTGCTGCACGATCTGAAATGGCGCGGCCTGCTGCCGGTCGACCTGCTGGCCTGCAATCTCGACCAGGGGCAGCCGAATTTTCCGCAGCACGTCCTGCCCGACTTTCTCGATCGGTTCGGCATCGCCCACCGCATTGAGTACCGCGACACCTATTCGGTGGTCACCGAGAAGGTGCCCGCCGGCGCGACCTACTGTTCGCTCTGCTCACGGCTGCGCCGCGGCCACCTCTACCGCATCGCGCGGGAGGAGGGCTGCGAGGCGCTGGTGCTCGGCCATCACCGCGACGATTGCCTGGAGACGTTCTTCATGAACCTCTTCCATGGGGGGCGGCTCTCGGCGATGCCGGCGAAGCTGCTCAACGACGAAGGCGACCTCCTCGTGCTGCGGCCGCTGATCGCCTCGGCGGAGGAGGACATCGCTAAATTCTCCGCCGCGATGCAGTTCCCGATCATCCCTTGCGACCTCTGCGGCAGCCAGGACGGGCTGCAGCGCAATGTGACCAAGGAGATGCTGGCCGAGATGGAACGACGCTTTCCCGGACGCAAGCAGGTGATGATGCGGGCGCTCTCGAACGTGCGGCCGGGCCATCTCCTGGACCCGGCACTGTTCGACTTCGCTGCCCTTGCCACTCAACGAGAGCTGACGCCGTGAGCCGCTCCATCGACCTCGACCGCCTCGCCTCGATCCTGCGAGATGCCGCTATTGCGGAAGTCATGCCGCGGTTCCGCAATCTCGGCGAGGGCGACATCCGCGAGAAGACCTCGGCGACCGATCTCGTTACCGAGGCGGACGAGGCAGCCGAGCGCTTCATCGCCCGTCAATGTCGGGAGCTTGCACCCGACGCGCTCTTCGTCGGGGAGGAGTCGGTCGCCGCCGATCCGGAACTGCTGGTGCGGCTCGACGAAGCCGATCTCGCCATCGTGGTCGATCCGATCGACGGCACCGCGAACTTCGCGGCGGGCGTGCCGCTCTTCGCGGTGATGGCCGCGGTCGTTGCGCGCGGCGAGACCGTCGGGGCGGTGATCTACGACCCGCTCGGCGACGACTTCATGCTGGCCGAAAAGGGCGCGGGCGCGCAGTGGCAGGCGCCGAACGGAGCGTCGCGGCGCCTTGCCGTCGCCGCGCCTGTGCCGATCGGCGACGCTGTCGGCTGCGTCAGCGCGACCTACTTCCCGGCGGCGGAGAAGCAGGCGCTCCTGTCGCGTCTGGGCGGGGTGAAGATCTTCGCCAACTATCGCTGCGCGGGCCACGAGTACCGCCTGCTCGCATCGGGCGGCACGCATTTCTCGATGTACTCGAAGCTGATGCCCTGGGACCATCTGGCGGGCTGCCTGCTGGTCGCCGAGGCGGGGGGCCGCTTCGCCAAGGCTGACGGTTCGCTCTATACGCCGCGCGATCGCGACGGCGTGCTCATCGCCGCCTGTGGCGAGGAGCTCTGGGACGCGGCGCGAGAGCGGCTGCTCCCTTCATAGGCGCAGCGCCCAGAGGCTCACTTCGCCAGCTTGCCCTTGAGGTTCGGCGACGCGTCGTACTTCGCGTCGAACAGCCTTCCCTCCGCCAGCACCACGCACACGAGCGACGCGATCGACAGGATGATGAAACCGAACAGCATCGGCAGCACGGTGCCGTCGTAGAAATAGCCGATCACCGCGCCGAACAGCCCGCCGCCGAAGGTCTGCATGAAGCCGAGGACCGAGGAGGCGGTGCCGGCGACATGGCCGAGTGGGTCCATCGCCAGCGCGTTGAAGTTCGTGCCGATGAAGCCGAACAGGCCGAAATTGACCGTCATCGCGATGACGAAGAACCAGAAGGGCGCGGCGCCGCCCGTCGCGAAGGCCACGGCGAAATGCAGGACGGCGACCATCAGGAAGCCGATCAGCGCCCCGTGCGACAGGCGGCGCATGCCCAGCCGCTCCACAAGCCGCGAGTTCACGAAGGACGCGACGGCCATGAACACCGCCGTCGTCGAGAAGGCGAGAGTGAAGATGGGCCCGAGACCGTAGACGCCGGTGTAGATCTGCTCCGCCTGGTTGATGAAGCCGAACAGCACGCCGAAGATCAGGGCGGTGGATATGGTGTAGCCAAAGGCGACGCGGTTGGTGAGGACAATCCGGAACGCCTCGGAGATGCGCTTGAAGGTCAGTTCCCGCCGATCGCCCGGTGCAAGCGTCTCCGGCAGCCGCATCGCCGACCAGATCGTGACGAACAGGCCGAAGGCGGCGATCGCGATGAAGACCTCGCGCCAGGATCCGAAGAGCATGATCGCCTGGCCGATATTCGGCGCGATCACCGGGATGGCCATGAAGACCATCATGACCAGCGACATGACGCTGGCCATGCGTCGCCCGCCGAAGCAGTCGCGGACCACCGAGATGGCGATGACGCGGGTCGCCGCGGCGCCGATCCCCTGCACCGCGCGCAGGGCGAGCAGCATGCCGAAGGTCGGCGAGAAGATCGCCGCGACCGAGGCCAGGATGTAGACGGCGAGGCCGAAGAAGAGGATCGGACGGCGGCCGAAGCGATCCGACAGCGTGCCGTAGACGATCTGCGCCCCGCCGAAGCCGAGGATGTAGGCGGTGATGACGAGCTGCCGCTGGTTCTCGTCGGTTACGCCGAGAGCGGCGCCCATTTCCTGCAGCGAAGGGATGAAAATGTCGATGGCCGCCGCGTTGAGCGCCATCAGACAGGCGATCATCGTCACGAGCTCCCAATAGGGCAGGCCCGGCGTTTCGGCGTTTTTTGGCAAGTCAGACATTCTCGGCCTCGCAGCGCTCGATCGTCGCGGCATGCTGATCGGTACGATCATGCGGCTGTCGCAGGATTTTGAAGATATCGCGGATCGGCCGCCGGCTAGCGGGGCAGCGCGTCCTCATGGTTTATGGCGTAGTCCGGATTATGCAAGGGTCCCTTACGGATTAGGGCTGACGACGGACCGTCGCCGTTTCCCGAACGCAAAAGGCCCGCGCATCCGGCGCGGGCCTTTCGCTCATGCCAGACTGTCGGCGTGCCGGGTCAGCCGTTCGCTGCTGCCGGGGCCGTCGTGGCGACGCCCTTGTCGCCGAAGTGGGTCTGCAACTCGCCGGCCTGGAACATCTCGCGGATGATGTCGCAGCCGCCCACGAACTCGCCCTTCACGTAGAGCTGCGGGATGGTCGGCCACTGGCTGTAGTCCTTGATCCCCTGACGCAGATCGTCGGACGACAGGACGTTGACGCCCTTGTAGTCGACGCCGAGGTAATCCAGAATCTGGACTACCTGCCCCGAGAAGCCGCACTGCGGGAAGGCGGGCGTGCCCTTCATGAAGACCACCACGTCGTTGGTCTTCACCTCGTTGTCGATCCATTCGTTGATGGCGGTCATGGCTTTTCCTGTCTCATGAATGACTGGAGCGGAGCCGCGCCTCGTGCGTCGGCCGCTCGTCCGGATCCGTCGAGATGTCGCTGATCAGCGGCGATCGCTTTGCTCTTCATCGCGATGACGTCTCGCCGAACATACTATTTCGGAGCGCTGGTTTGAAGGGCCAGGGCGTGCAGTTCGCCGCCCATGTTCCCCTGCAGGGCCTGATAGACCATCTGGTGCTGCTGCACGCGCGACTTGCCGCGAAAGCTCTCCGAGACGATCTCGGCGGCATAGTGGTCGCCGTCTCCGGCCAGATCCCTGATGCTGACGACGGCATCGGGTATCGCGTCCTTGATCATCTTCTCGATGTCGCGGGCGTTCATGGGCATGAAGGATTCTCCGTGGCCGGCCGGACTAGCCGCTCCCGCCGATGATAGGGATCGCCTGGGCCGCGATCAATGCGACGCTGACCGAAGCGCGCTTCTCAGGCGGCCGCTGCCGGCTCGACGATCTCGCCCGACATATAGGCGGGGAACCAGGATTCGTGCGCGACGACGAGGTCGCGGACGGACACGGAGAGCCGACCCTCGAGCACCAGCTCTTCGCCGCCTGCCGTACCGAGGCGGCGCAGCGATACGCCGGCTTCGGCGGCCGTCAGCTTCACCGCCTCCGCTTGCGCCTCCGTCACCGCGACGACGTAGCGGCCCTGGTCCTCGCCGAAGAGGAGCGCGTGCCCGGGGCCGGTCCCGGCATCGACGCGGGCGCCGAGATCGGACGCCATGCACATCTCGGCCAGTGCGACGGCGAGGCCGCCGTCCGAGAGGTCGTGGCAGGTGGTGACCCGGCCGCTGCGGATCAGGCCGCGAACGAGATCGCCATGACGCTTCTCGGCATCGAGATCGACCAGCGGCGGGGCGCCTTGCTCCCGGCCCTCGATCTCCCGCAGGTAGATCGAGGCGCCGAGATGCGATCCGTCGCCCCCGACGAGGAACAGCACGTCGCCTTCACGCAGTCCGCCGATCGTCGCGGTCCGCGTGCGGTCCTCGATCAGGCCGACGCCGCCGATCGTCGGCGTCGGCAGGATCGCGGTGCCCTGGGTCTCGTTGTAGAGCGAGACGTTGCCGGAAACGATCGGGAAGGCGAGGGCGGTGCAGGCGGCGCCGATGCCCTCCACCGCCTTGACGAACTGGCCCATCAGCTCGGGCTTCTCGGGATTGCCGAAATTGAGGTTGTCGGTCGCGGCGAGCGGCTCCGCGCCGACGGCGGTCAGGTTGCGCCAGCACTCGGCGACGGCCTGCATGCCACCCTGATAAGGATCTGCCTCGCAGTAACGCGGGGTGACGTCCGAGGAGAAGGCGAGCGCCTTGGTGGCGTGGCCGTCGACCCGCACCACGCCCGCATCGCCGCCGGGCCGCTGCAGCGAGTTGCCCTGGATCAGCGTGTCGTACTGCTCGAACACCCAGCGCCTCGAGCAGAGGTCGGGCGATCCCAGCATCCTCAGGAGGGCAGCGCCGAAATCGGCGGGCTCTGCCAGCTCGTCGGCGCGGATCACCCGCGCCGGCTTGGGCTCGATCCAGGGCCGGTCGTATTCCGGCGCATCATCGCCCAGCTGCTTGATTGGCAGGTTGGCGACTTCCTTGCCCTCCCATAGAACCCGAAAGCGCAGATCGTCGGTGGTGCGGCCGACGACGGCGAAGTCGAGCCCCCATTTGGCGAAGATCGCCTCCGCCTCGAAGCGCCGGTCCGGATCGAGCACCATGAGCATGCGCTCCTGGCTCTCCGACAGCATCATCTCGTAGGCGGTCATCCGCGCCTCGCGGACCGGCACCTGATCGAGGTTCAGTTCGATGCCGAGATCGCCCTTGGCGCCCATCTCGACGGCCGAGCAGGTGAGGCCGGCAGCGCCCATGTCCTGGATGGCGATGACGGCGCCCGTCTGCATCAGTTCGAGACAGGCCTCCAGCAGGCACTTCTCGGTGAAGGGATCGCCGACCTGCACGGTCGGGCGCTTCTCCTCGATGTCAGCGTCGAACTCCGCGGAAGCCATGGTCGCGCCGCCGACGCCGTCGCGGCCGGTCTTGGCACCCAGATAGACGACGGGCAGGCCGACGCCCTTGGCCTCGGAATAGAAGATCGCGTCGGTCCGGGCGAGGCCGGCGGCAAAGGCGTTGACGAGGCAGTTGCCGTTGTAGCGTGGGTGGAAGTTCACTTCGCCACCGACCGTCGGCACGCCGAAGGAATTGCCATAGCCGCCGACACCGGCCACCACGCCGGCGACGAGGTGGCGGGTCTTCGGATGATCGGGCGCGCCGAAGCGCAGCGCGTTCATCGCGGCGATCGGCCGGGCGCCCATGGTGAAGACGTCGCGCAGGATGCCGCCGACCCCCGTCGCCGCGCCCTGGTAGGGCTCGATGAAGGACGGGTGGTTGTGGCTCTCCATCTTGAACACGACGCAGAGCCCGTCGCCGATATCGACGACCCCGGCATTCTCGCCGGGCCCCTGGATCACTCGCTCGCCCTTGGTCGGCAGCGTACGCAGCCAGCGCTTGGAGGATTTATACGAGCAATGCTCGTTCCACATCGCGGAGAAGATGCCGAGTTCGGTCAGGCTCGGCTCGCGGCCGATGAGGTCGAGCACGCGCTGGTATTCGTCGGGCTTCAGGCCGTGCGCGGCGATCAGCTCGGGGGTGATCAGGGTCTCGGCGGTCATGGCGTGTCCTGCAGCATCCTTGGGCGGGCCGTTCCCGGCCTGTTAGCATCTGGCGAAGCGCCGACAAAGTCCGGCTTCGTTCCCCGACGCAGGCGCTCAGGCAGCTCGCGCGGTGACGTAGCTGACGCCGTCGCTGCGGCATATGACGGTGTCGGCGGCGCGTCGCAGCACCAGCGTGTCGTCGTCGACCTGCGAGATAGCCTCGCCGTCGAGCCGCCGGCCGAAGACGATGAGCGCATGGTCATGGCTGCCGGCGGCGGCAGGCGAGCGCAGGCAGACACCGTAGCCGTCATGGTCCTGCGTCGGCACCAGGGTTGCCGAGCGCTCGGAGGGCCGGCGGCGGAAGATGCCCGCGGCTGCCGCCGTCACGTAGCCGATCTCGGCCGCCCGGAGAGTCCTGTCGACGGTGTCGGCGCGGTTGGCGACGGACGAGGTGCGATCGGCGACCAGCATGGTCCGCGGGGTGAGCGATGCATCGACGAGAGGCGAGGCGCCACCTGCCGCGCAGGCCGGCAGCCCGCAGCACGCGAGGAGCGCGACGAGCGCCCCGGGCGGCAGGCGCGTTCTCACGGCGTCAGGCCTCGCAGTCGTTGGTGCCGCTGCGCCAGCGCGCAAGATCGGCGCCGATGCGGGCGGCGATCGGCTCGTTCATCAGCGGGCCGTAGGTGTCGATGGCGGCGGAGCCGCTGCGCCCCTCCACAACGAGCAGTGGCCGGGCCTCGATCTGTCCGCGCGGCACGAGGAGGAACCGCGGGCGGCCGGAGAAGGACGACAGTTCCGGCGCAAGGCTGTAGGCGGCAAAGGCCGGGTCCCTCGACTTGAACCAGCAGCGGTTGGCGTTCAGCGTCAGCCGTTCCAGCCGGTCGAGGCCGGCGTCGGATCTGGCAGCCGACGGGACGGCGGTTTCCGGGCCGCGCGCGCAGCCGCCGAGGGCTACGCCCAGCAGCATCAAGGCGACGATTCCCAGGCCCGATGGCTGCTTCACGCGGCGAGGCTCGAGGCGGTCATGCCGAGCGCGCTCTCGAACAGCGCGCGACCGTCGGTGCCGCCGTGCTCCGGTTCGACGAGGTTCTCGGGGTGCGGCATCATGCCCAGCACGTTGCCGGCGGCGTTGACGATTCCCGCAATGTCCCGCAGGGCGCCGTTGGGATTGGTGCCCTCGGCGTAGCGGAAGACGATGCGGCCCTGGTCCTCCAGCTGCGAGAGCGTCTGTGCGTCCGCGTAGTAGTTGCCGTCGTGATGGGCGACCGGGCAGCGGATGATCTGGCCGTCGGCATAGAGGCGGGTGAAGCGGGTCGCGGCATTGACCACCTCGAGCTTCACCTCGCGGCAGACGAAGCGCAGCGTGTTGTTGCGCATCAGCGCGCCTGGCAGGAGGCCCGCCTCGCAGAGGATCTGGAAGCCGTTGCAGACGCCGAGTACGGGCACGCCTCTGGCGGCGGCGTCGGCCACCGCGCGCAGCACCGGCGAGCGGGCGGCGATCGCCCCGCAGCGCAGATAGTCGCCGAAGGAGAAGCCGCCGGGCACGACGACCAGGTCGACATCGGGGATCGTCGTTTCCGTCTGCCAGACCGTGAGCGGCGCGCGCCCGGTGATGGCGGTCAGTGCCGCGATCATGTCGCGGTCGCGGTTGAGCCCGGGAAGGAGAACGACGGCAGTGTTCATGGCGTTACGGCAACCGTTGGAGAGAAAGGCCGGCTGGGCCTAAGAATCTAGAACAGCGGCATCATCCCCCGCGAAGACGGTGCCGCTAGGGCGATGCAGATGGATCCGGCTCAGCCTTGCGGATCGTAAGTCGCCGGAGGCTCGGAGAACTCCCGAAGTTCGAGCCGCCGCTCGACGCGCTCAAGCCGGTCGTCATAGCGGTCGAGGACCCTGTAGATGTTGTGGATGTCGCTCTGCATCGACACCATGGTTCCACGCATCGATTGCAGCTCCGACTTCACCTCGGAGAGGCGGAAGTCAAGCTTGTCGAATCGCTGATGAAACCCCTTCATCAACTCGTACAAGAGCTCATTCGTGACCTCGGCCATCAGATCCTCCGGCCTTCAAGCGATCTCCACAGTGTAGTTCTCGATCACCGTGTTCGCCAGCAGCCTGGCGCACATGTCCCGGAGCGAGGCCTCCGCGGCGGCGCGGTCGTCGCCGTCGAGCTCAACGTCAAAGACCTTGCCCTGACGGACGGCGCCGACGCCGGAGAAGCCGAGGGCGCCGAGCGCGCCCTCGATGGCCTTGCCTTGCGGGTCGAGGACGCCGTTCTTCAGCGTGACGACGATGCGGGCCTTAATCAATTCTCTGCTCACGAAATACGTCTGTCTCTCGAATATACCAGTCTCAATGCCGGCACCGGCTGCTTGGCGGGACGTCGCCGCCTTACTTGACCAGTACCGGCCCCGAGGGGCGGGGCGGCTCGTTCTCGTTCATGATGCCGAGCCGGCGGGCGACTTCCTGGTAGGCTTCGACAAGGCCTCCCATGTCCCGGCGGAACCGGTCCTTGTCGAGCTTGTCCTGGGTCACGACGTCCCAGAGCCGGCAGGAATCGGGCGAGATCTCGTCGGCGACGATGATGCGCATCATGTCGCCCTCGAAAAGCCGGCCGGTCTCGATCTTGAAGTCGACCAGCTGGATGCCGACGCCGAGGAACAGGCCGGACAGGAAGTCGTTGACCCGGATCGCCAGGGCCATGATGTCGTCGATCTCCTGCGGGCTCGCCCAGCCGAAGGCCGTGATGTGCTCCTCGGAGACCATCGGATCGTCGAGCTGATCCGCCTTGTAGTAGAACTCGATGATCGAGCGGGGCAGCACTGTGCCCTCTTCGAGGCCCAGCCGCTTGGCGAGCGAGCCGGCCGCGATGTTGCGCACCACCACCTCGAGCGGGATGATCTCGACTTCCTTGATCAGCTGCTCGCGCATGTTGAGCCGGCGGATGAAGTGCGTCGGGATCCCCATCTTGTTCAGATGCGAGAAGATGTATTCCGAGATGCGGTTGTTGAGGACGCCCTTGCCGTCGACGACCTCGTGCTTCTTCTTGTTGAAGGCGGTGGCATCGTCCTTGAAGAACTGCACCAGCGTGCCAGGCTCCGGGCCCTCGTAAAGGATCTTGCCCTTGCCTTCGTAGATACGGCGGCGACGTGTCATTTAAGGAACTCTATCGTGATGGGAGCGCCGACCCCGGAATATCCGGCGCAAGAAACGGCTGACGATCGTGCGGGTGAATAGACCAAACGGGACCTCATCACAATCACCGCTGCAGCCGGCCCGGGGCAAGTCGTGCCTCGGGCGGGGGTTATCAAGTGTTATCCGTCGCCAAGCTCTGCGATTCCGGCTTCAAAAGCGTCACGCATCCCCGTATGTCAGGGAAGAGGTTTGGTCTAGGATCGAGCCGATTCCCAGGGAAGGAGAACGCGATGTCGCTGACTGATCGGGAGCGCGATTTCGAGAACCGCTATGCTCATGACCAGGAACTGCGTTTCCGGATCGAAGCCCGGCGCAACAAGCTACTCGGCCTCTGGGCGGCCGAGAAGCTCGGCAAGAGTGGCGAAGAGGCCAACGCCTATGCACAGGAGGTAATCAAGGCCGACTTCCTGCAGCCGGGCGACGACGACGTCTTCGACAAGATCCGCAAGGATTTCGACGCGGCCGGCGTCCAGGATTCGGATCATCAGATCCGCCGGTGCATGAGCGAACTCCTCATCGAGGCCGAGAAGCAAGTCCGGGCCGCCTGACGCCATGGCGCTTTTCGATCTGCGAGAGGCACTGGGGCAAGGGCGCTGCGTCCTTTCCTCGTGGCTCGGCCTGAGTGACCCGATCGTGCAGGAGGCGTTCCTGCGCGCCGGGTTCGACGCGGTCACGTTCGACATGCAGCACGGGCTTCAGGATGTCGCCTCGCTGCGCGACGGGATTGCGCTTGCCGTGCATCTGGGAAGGCCGGCGCTGGTCCGCCTGCCGGTCGAGGACCACGCGCTGGCCTCACGCTCGCTCGATTTCGGCGCTTCGGCGGTGATCATGCCGATGATCGACTCCGTCGAGGACGCCCGGGCACTGGTGTCGGTGGCGAAGTACCCGCCGCTCGGTCAACGTTCCTATGGACCGACGCGGGCGGCAGACCTGCACCGCTATCTGGATCGCGCCGACTATGTCGGCGGAGCAGCGAGCCAGACGCTCGCCTTCGCGATGATCGAGACAGCCAGGGCGCTGGCTGCGCTGGACGAGATCCTCGCGATCGACGGTCTCGACGGGGTGTTCGTCGGCCCCTCGGATCTGTCGATCGCGCTTTCCGGCGACGGTACCCTGAATCCGCGCAGCGAAGCCAACGAAGCCGCCATCCAGCGGATCGTCGCGGCGGCCGATGCCCACGGCAAGATCGCGGGGATCTACGCGGGCACGCCCGACGACGTGAAGCGCTACCGCGCGCTCGGCTACCGGCTCGTCTGCGTCGGCTCCGATTTCGGCGTGATCACGGCCGGTGCCCGAGCCCTGGCCGACGCGTCGCGCGTCTAGCTCAGGCCGATACCGTCAGTCGCGACATGAACTGCCCGAAGGTCAGTAGGCCCTCGGGCCACGGCCCATGGCCGCTGTCGGCATTGATGTGGCCGGCTTCGCCCGCATCGACGAACAGCGAGCCCCATGCACCCGCGATGTCCTCCGCCGCCTCGAAGGACGAGAAGGCATCGTTGCGGCTGGCGATGACGACGCTCGGAAACGGCAGGGGATCGCGCGGATAAGGGCCGAACGTCATCAGATGGCGAGGCCGGATCGCCTCGTTCTCGACATCCGGGGGGGCCACGAAGAACGCGCCCGCGACCCGCTTGTCGAATTGCGGGATCGCCTGGACGGCCGCCGCGACGCCCAACGAGTGGCCGACGAGGACGACCGGCCGCGTTGAATGGTTCACGGCTTCCGCGACGCCGCGCGTCCAGTCCTCGCGGACAGGCTTGGTCCATTCCGCCTGCGGCACACGGCGCGCCGTCGACAGCCGCTTCTCCCAGCGGGTCTGCCAGTGATCTGCGGGGGAACCCTTGTAACCGGGAATGATGAGGATTTCGGCTTCGGCAACGCGCATGGTGCCCGAAATGCGAACTGCGAAGCGGGAAGTCAACCGCACCGCGGTTCGTAGCGGCCCTCAGTTTGCGGGTGGGGGCGCTACCGGCTCCTGACCGACGGCGGAAGGTTGCGACCCCACTCCTGTGCGGGTCGCATCGTCCGGCGTCGCGGTGAAGAAGAGGAAGTAGACGATCAGCGCGAGCACTATGCTCGCGACGGCGATCCAGATGGCGTGGCTGCGGCGGGGCCTTGGGCCTGTCGGGTGGGACACCGGATTCTCCCTCGTTAAGATCGCTATGGCTGCCTGCCCTGCGAGCGTGCCTTGAGGGAAAAGAACTGCCGGCGTGGCGGGTTCCCGGTCCCGCGTCGGCGTGCGTCGGATCAGCCGGAATGGCCGAAGACGCGCTCGAAGATCCTGCCGACATGCTTGGTGTGGTAGCCGAGATCGAATTTCTCGCGCAGCTCCGCCTCGGGCAGGGCGGCGGTGACCTCCGGATCGGCGAGAAGCTCGGTCAGGAAGTCCTTGTCCTCCTCCCAGACCTTCATCGCGTTGCGCTGCACCAGCCGGTAGGAATCCTCGCGGGAGACACCGGCCTGGGTCAGTGCCAGCAGCACGCGCTGCGAGTGGACGAGGCCCTTGAACTTGTTGAGGTTGGCGAGCATCCGGTCGGGATAGACCAGCAGCTTGTCGACGACCCCGGTGAGGCGGGCGAGGGCGAAATCGAGCGTCACCGTCGCGTCGGGCCCGACATAGCGC
>DASYHY010000150.1:0-2545 GCA_036252795.1 Aurantimonas sp.
CCCGTCGTGCGCTCGACGAATTCGCGCAGGTCCAGCCACCGTTCCGCAAGATCAGTCATAGATTTCCAGTCTGCCATCCGCCAGCACCATGCGGCGGGCGTCGACCTGCTCCATCAGGCCGAGATCGTGGGTGGCGATGACCACGGCCGTGCCGGTGCGGTTGAGTTCGAGGAAGAGGCGCAGCAGGCGCCGTGCCAGCGGCGGGTCGACATTGCCGGTCGGCTCGTCCGCCAGGAGGATGTCCGGCTGGTCGATCAGCGCGCGGGCGATGGCAGCCCGCTGCTTCTCGCCGCCCGACAGCACCACCGGCGAGGCATTGAGGCGTTCGCCGAGGCCGACCCATTTGATCAGGTCGATCACGTCCTGGCGGTAGCTCGACTCCTCCTTGCCGCGCACCCGGAGCGGCAGCGCGACGTTCTCGTAGGTCGTCATGTGCTCGAGCAGCCGGAAATCCTGGAAGACGACGCCGATCCGCCGCCGGATCGACGGCAGGTCCGCGCGCGACAGGGTCGAGGCGTCCCGTCCCAGCACGGTGATCAGCCCGCGGGTCGGCTTCAGCGCCAGGAACAGCATCCGCAGGAGGCTGCTCTTGCCGGCTCCCGACGGGCCGGTGAGGAACTGGAAGGACTGCCGACGGACCTCGAACGAAAGGTCCCGCAGCACCTCCGGCCCCATGTCGTAGCGCAGCCCGACATTCTCGAACCGAATCATCTGCGAGCCTCCCCCGTCTTTCACCGGCCTCAGGATGCGCCGGACTTTGTTCATTCTGGGCCGCGCGTCCGGACACTTGGGCCGGCCACGGCTTCATGGTTTGTTAAGCATGTTTCCTTACCGCTTTCTAAAGCCAATCACCGGGAGGATGCGATGACCGAGTTCCGCCATGGCTCGCCCGCACCGGACGAGAACCGCCGCCACGCCAGGCCTGCCGCGCCCACCAGGGTGATCGAGAGCACGGCCGAGGTGACGGAGCGCACCCGCCGGAAGAAATCCGCCGCCGAGATCGAGGCGGCCCGCCAGAGCCTGGCGGAAACGCCCGAAGACCTCGACGCCCGCGGTTCGTTCGGCCGGCGCGCGCCGCTCGATGCGACGGCCTGCGTTCGGCGCCACGAGCCCCGGACGGCAGCGCCCGACCTCCTCTGGCAGAATCTGCCGCCGCGGGGCGCGCGGCCGCTGCCCGGCGGCGCGGCCCGCGCCGTTCTCGCCCATGCCCGCTCGCTTCGGCTGCGCGATGCCGCCTTCATCGCCACCGCCTTCCTGGCCGGCCTCTTCGCGCTGCCGGTCGCAATCCTGTGGATGGCCTCGGCTCCGGTCGCCGCGCCCCTCGCCGTCTCGCCGGCGGAGCGCATGATCCTCAGCGAGATCGAGACGCGGCTTGCGCCGCGCGGCGACGGCGCGGTCCTCACCGTCGCCGGGCGGATCGCCAACGCCGCGGACGAGCCCCTCCAGGTCCCGCTGATGCACATCGTCATGAGCGGCCCCGACGGCAGCCGCCACGTGAAGCCGCTGCGCGCCGGGATCGGCGAGCTGGGGGCCGGCCAGTCGGTGCAGTTCCTTTCCGCCCTGGCGGTTCCCGCCGGCACGGCGGGCGAGGTCGCCATCGGATTTGCCGCGGAGAAACTGTGATCACCGTTCGCGGCAAGACCATCGAGACGCTGTTCGACGCGGCGCGCATCGCCACGGAGGTGCTGCGGGTGGCCGGGGAGATCGCCGCCACGCCGTCCACCGACCTTCTGGTCGTGTCTGTGCTGAAGGGCTCCTTCGTCTTCGCCGCTGACCTGATCCGCGCCATGCACGCGACCGGACTCGCCCCCGAGGTAGAGTTCATCACCCTGTCGAGCTATGGCGCCGGCACCGAACCCGGCCGGATCCGCGTCCTGCGCGACGTCGAGAGCCCGGTCGAGGGTCGCACGGTTCTCCTGGTCGACGACATCCTGGAATCCGGCCGCACGATCAGCTTCGCCCGCGACATGCTGCTGGAGCGCGGCGCGAAGGAGGTCCGGATCGCCGTCCTTCTCGACAAGCGCATGCGTCGGCAGGCGGCGGTCGAGGCGGATTACGTTGGCTTCGACTGTCCCGACCATTTCGTCGTCGGCTACGGCATGGACGTCGCCCACGCCTTCCGCGAACTGCCCTTCGTCGGCAAGGTGGTGGAATAGCCGGCTCTGTCGAGAATCCTCGCTGCGGCAGAACGGCCCTCCCCGTTAAGCTCCAGGTCAGCCCCACGCGCTAAGCCGGTGAGAGATGCGCGCACGGCTATGACGACCTGCAGGAGACTGGCGTGGCGAAGATACTGATTGCCGAAGACGATCCGGGCGTCCGCCTGCTCGTGACGCGGGCGCTTGGCCTCGAAGGCCACGAGGTGGTGGCGGTCGAGGACGGCGAGCTCGCTCTCGAGACGCTGAGGGCCGAGCAGGGCGCGTTCGATTTCGTGCTCTCGGACATCCGCATGCCGGCGATGACCGGCATCGAGCTCGCCCACGAGATCGCGGCCGGCTGGCCGGAACTGCCGATTCTCCTGATGACCGGCTATGCCGAGCAGAAGGAA
>DASYHY010000151.1:0-12304 GCA_036252795.1 Aurantimonas sp.
GGCATGCTCAGCGCCCGGCGGGGCCCCAGCATGTCGGTGTCCATGGTGGCGGCGTGCAGCAGGAAGCCGACGGCGGCCGCGGGGCTCGCCACCCAGTGGCGCACCTCGTCGTCGACGGGAAGGATCGCTTCCTGTCCGGCCAGCGGCTCGCGGATGATGCCGGAGAAGAAGCTCGACGCCGCCTTGTTCGGCTTGCCGGGCCGCACGACGATGGTCGGCAGCCGGATCGCCACGCCGTCGATGAAGCCCTTGCGGGTGTAGTCCGACAGCAGCAGCTCCGAGATCGCCTTCTGGGTGCCGTAGCTGGTCAGCGGCGCGCAGAGGAATGTATCCGTGATCTTCTCCTCGAAGGGCGCGCCGAACACCGCGATGGACGAGGTGAAGACCAGCCGGGGCCGATAGGCCTCGCCGGTCTTGCGGATCGCTTCGAGCAGATGGTGCATGCCGTCGAGATTGATCCGGTAGCCCTTCTCGAAATCCGCCTCCGCCTCGCCGGAGACGATCGCGGCGAGATGGAAGATCACTTCGGGACGCTTGGCGACGAGCGCTTCCACCGTGGCACGGTCGGCGATGTCGCCGGCGGTCGCGTTGACGGTGACGCCACGGCAGTCCGGCAGCTCGGCTGCGACGACGTCGAAGGCGTCGATCGCCTCGATCGGCTGGCCCTCCATGCGGGCCTCGGCGCACAGCGCCTCTATGAGCCGTCGTCCCACCATTCCGGCGGCGCCGAGTATCAGGATGCGCATCGTGTTCCTCCCTGGCGTGTCGCTCTGGCCTAGAGCGACCAGCCGCCGTCGATCAGTTGCGTCGTGCCCGTGGTGAAGCGGCTCTCGTCGGAGGCGAGATAGACGGCGAGATGGGCGATCTCCTCGGGCGTGCCGAGCCGGCCCATCGGCTGGCGCTCGATGAACATCGTGCGCGCCTTGTCGGTGCCGCCGACGCTCCGCCCCAGATCCTCGATGCGCCCTTCCAGTGAAGGCGACTCGATCGTTCCCGGGCAGATGGCGTTGCAGCGGATGCCGCTGCGGATGAAATCGATGGCCACCGAGCGGGTCAGGCCGATCACCGCGGCCTTCGTCGCCATGTAGACGTAGCGGTTCGGCGCCGCCTTGATCGACGAGGCCGCGGACGACATGTTGATGATCGACCCGCCGCCCTTCTCCACCATGCGCGGCAGCAGCGCCGATATCGTGCGGTGCATCGCCTTGACGTTGAGGTCGAAGGAGAAGTCCCAGGCCTTGTCGTCGCAGGCGAGGACCGTGCCGTGGTGAACGAAGCCGGCGCAGTTGAACAGGATGTCCGGCGCCTCCACCCCCGCGAGATAGACCGAGACGGCCTCGCCGTTGGTCACGTCCAGCGCCGTCGTCCGGACGTCGCCGAAGGCCTCGAGCCCGGCCAGCTTGCCGGCGTCGAGATCGGAGGCGAAAACCGTCGCGCCCTCCTTCAGGAAGGTTTCGGCGACGGTGCGGCCGATGCCCTGGCCGGCGGCGTTGCAGACGGCGATCTTGCCCTCGAGGCGCTTGTTCATTGCGTCATTCCTGTTCGTCTCTGCGTCACGGGGTCAGTGGTTGTCGCGCGGGACGCGGGGATTCTTGCCGTCGACGCCGCCCTGGGCGATCTGCCGATAGGCGACGGCGTTCTCCAGCACCGCGCCGGTCTCGAACGGCGAGACGAGGCTGCGCTGGATTTCCTGCCACGGGGTCTGGTGCGGCGGATACGGGTAGCCGCCCGCCGCCTCGAACTCGGTGCGCCGCCGCTCGATCTCTTCCGCCGGCAGCAGCATGTCCGCGGTGCCGCGACCGAGATCGATCCGCACGCGGTCGCCCGTCCGCAGGAGCGCTACGCCCCCGCCTGCCGCCGCCTCGGGCGAAGCGTTGAGGATCGACGGCGAGCCGGACGTGCCGGACTGGCGACCGTCGCCGAGGCAGGGCAGCGAATGGATGCCCCGCTTCAGCAGATAGTCGGGCGCGCGCATGTTCACCACTTCCGCGCCGCCCGGATAGCCGATCGGTCCGGCGCCGCGCATGAACAGGACGGAATGCTCGTCGATGCCGAGCGCCGGATCGTCGATCCGCGCGTGGTAGTCCTCCGGTCCGTCGAACACCACCGCCGGACCCTCGAACGCCATCGGATCGTTCGGATCCGACAGATAGCGCTCGCGAAACTCCGGCGAGATCACCGACAGCTTCATGATGGCGGAATCGAAGAGGTTGCCGCGCAGCACCCGGAAGCCGGCATGCTGCATGATCGGCTGGTCGATGGGGCGGATGACCTTCTCGTCCTCGATCCGCGCGCCGCGGCAATTGTCGCCGATCGAGCGGCCGTTGACGGTGGGCGCGTCCTCGTGGATCAGCCCTTGCGTCATCAGCTGGTTGACCACCGCCGGCACGCCGCCGGCATGGTAGTAGTCCTCGCCGAGATACTCGCCCGCCGGCTGCAGGTTGACCAGCAGCGGGATCTCCTCGCCGTAGGTCTGCCAGTCGTCGATCGAAAGCTCGACCCCGACATGGCGCGCCAGCGCGTTGAGGTGGATCGGCGCGTTGGTCGAGCCGCCGATCGCCGAGTTGACGCGGATCGCGTTGATGAAGTTCTCGCGGGTCAGGATGTCGGAGGGCTTCAGGTCCTCGTGCACCATGTCGACGATGCGCTTGCCGGTGAGGTAGCTGATCTCCTGGCGGTCCCGGTAGGGCGCCGGGATCGCCGCCGAACCCGGCAACTGCATGCCGAGCGCCTCGGCCAGCGAATTCATCGTTGTCGCCGTGCCCATCGTGTTGCAGTAGCCGGTCGAGGGCGCCGACGAGGCGACGAGCTTGATGAAGCCCTGATAGTCGATCTCGCCCGTCGCCATCATCTCGCGGGCCTTCCAGACGATCGTGCCCGAGCCGGTGCGCTCGCCGCGGAACCAGCCGTTCAGCATCGGCCCGACGGAGAGGGCTATCGCCGGGATGTTGACGGTCGCCGCCGCCATCAGGCAGGCGGGCGTGGTCTTGTCGCAGCCGATCGTCAGCACGACGCCGTCCAGCGGGTAGCCGTAGAGCACTTCGACCAGCGCCAGATAGGCGAGATTGCGGTCGAGGCCCGCCGTGGGGCGCTTGCCGGTCTCTTGGATCGGGTGCACCGGGAACTCGATCGCGATGCCGCCGGCCTCGCGGATGCCTTCGCGGACCCGCTTGGCCAGTTCCAGATGGTGGCGATTGCAGGGGCTGAGGTCGGAGCCGGTCTGGGCGATCCCGATGATCGGCTTGCCCGACTGCAGCTCCTCGAGGCTGAGGCCGAAATTCAGATAGCGCTCGAGATAGAGCGCGGTCATGTCCGGGTTCGACGGATTGTCGAACCAGGCACGGGATCGAAGGCGGCTCGCCGTCGTGTCTTGGGTCATTTGATCTCCGGATCGTCCCTGCAGCATCGGCCTCAAAGCCTCTCGCGCAGTACCAGCGACGTATACATTAATTGCGCCACGGTTCAACGGTCCAGGCCCGCGAGGTGCCTGCGTCGTATCGTCAGGCGCCGCGATGGTACGATCTTCTGGCGCCCACGAACCCTGAATCCTCCTAGAACCTCTTGTCAGCGGCGGTGTCTTCGCGCATTGATACGACCATTGCAGAGGACGGGAGGCCTCTTTTGACGGTTCAGGCGGAGGCGATTGGCGGGCCCAAGCGGTCGAACCGGACCGTTGCGCTGGCGGCGGAATTCGGCCGCAGGATCGTCTCCGGCGCGCTCGCTTCCGGCGAGGTCCTGCCCACCGAGAAGGAACTCCAGACCCAGTACGGCGTGTCGCGGACCGTCGTGCGCGAAGCCATCCGTCATCTCGTCGCGAAAGGCCTGATCAGCGTCGGCCCCAAGGTGGGGACGCGGGTCCGCGAGCGGATCGAATGGAACATGCTCGACCCGGACGTGATGGGCTGGCACGTGACGACGGCACTCGGGCGCCCGTTCATCGACGCGCTCTACGAGATGCGGCTGATCAACGAGCCGGCCGCCGCGCGCCTCGCGTCGCAGCGGATCACGCCGGACCAGGCGCGCCGGCTGGGCGAGGCGCTGGATGGCATGCGCGACAATCCGCGCGGCTCGCCGGCTCTGATCGCGGCCGATCTCGCCTTTCACCGGGTCATTCTCGAGGCCACCGGCAACCCGATGCTGGTCTCGCTCGGCGCGATGATCGAGCGCAGCCTGTCGATCTCCTTCTCGCTGTCGTGGCGTCAGAACCCGCAGGACGAGACGGTGCGCCAGCATGGCAGGGTGAGGGACGCGATCGTCGCCGGCGACGGCGAGGCGTCGGAACTGTTCATGCGGCGGCTCATCGAAAGCGCCTTCGAGGACGTCGTCCTGGCGCTCTACGCCCCGGAGGGGGCGAGCGAAGCGGCGGCACGCGCGCCAGAGGATCCGGCAGGGCGGCGGAGCGCAGCCGCCACCGCATAGACGGGGCAGAACCCGATGCGCTCCAGCATCGGCAAAGGGTCAGGGAGGAACATGACCATGAGAACGACGCAGATTTTGATGGCAGGACTGGCAGCGGCCGTGATGGCGTTGGCGCTACCGGCCGACGCATCGGCGCAGGACAAGGGCACGATCGGCATTGCCATGCCGACCAAGTCCTCGGCCCGCTGGATCGCGGACGGCAATTCGATGGTGGAGCAGTTCCAGGCGGCGGGCTATGCGACGGACCTGCAATATGCCGAGGACGACATCCCGAACCAGCTGGCGCAGATCGAGAACATGGTGACGAAGGGGGTCGATGCGCTGGTCATCGCCTCGATCGACGGCACCACGCTGTCCAACGTGCTGGCCAATGCCGCCGCCATGGATATTCCGGTGATCGCCTACGACCGGCTGATCCGCGACTCCGAGAATGTCGACTACTACGCCACCTTCGACAATTTCCAGGTCGGCGTGCAGCAGGGCGAGTCGCTGGTGGCGGGGCTGGAGCAGCGTTTCCCCGACGCCGAGACGTGGAACGTCGAACTGTTCGGCGGATCGCCCGACGACAACAACGCCTACTTCTTCTACGACGGCGCGATGAGCGTGCTGCAGCCGCTGATCGACGAAAGCAAGATCAACATCGTGTCCGGCCAGACGGGCATGGACACCGTCGGCACGCTGCGCTGGGACGGCTCGGTTGCCCAGGCCCGCATGGATAATCTCCTGTCCGCCAACTACACCGGCGACCAGCGGGTCCACGGCGTGCTCTCGCCCTATGACGGCCTGTCCATCGGCATCATCTCGTCGCTGAAGGGCGTCGGCTACGGGTCGGGCGACCAGGCCATGCCGATCGTGACCGGTCAGGACGCCGAGGTCCCGTCGGTGAAGGCGATCCAGCGCGGCGACCAGTACTCGACCATCTTCAAAGACACGCGCGAACTCGCCAAGGTGACGGTCGGCATGGTCGACGCCGTCCTCCAGGGCGGGGAGCCGGAGGTCAACGACACCGAGACCTACGACAACGGCGTCAAGGTGGTCCCGTCCTACCTCCTGAAGCCGGTGCTGGTCACCGAAGACAACATCGAGGCGGCGCTGGTCGACAGCGGCTACTACACCGCCGACCAGATCAAGTGACCTGCGGGCGGCGCTGCAGGACGCCGCCCCGTTCTCCTGCCGCGGCTCCGGCCGCGGCACCCTTCGGCCGCACCCTCCGGACCCGGCGCGCATGACGACCATCCTCGAGATGCAGGGCATCACCAAGACGTTCCCCGGCGTCGTCGCGCTCGACGACGTCAGCCTCAGCGTGGCGGAAGGCGAGATCCATGCGCTGGTCGGGGAGAACGGCGCCGGCAAGTCGACGCTGATGAAGGTGCTGTCAGGTGTCTACCCGCACGGCTCCTATGACGGTTCCATCACCTTCAGGGGCGAGGAGTGCCGCTTCTCCGGCATCGCCGACTCCGAACGTCTCGGCATCATCATCATCCACCAGGAACTGGCGCTGGTGCCGCTCCTGTCGATCGCCGAGAACATCTTCCTCGGCAACGAGCAGGCGCGGCGCGGCGTCATCGACTGGCCGGCGACCTTCGCGCGGACCCGCGAGCTGCTGCAGCGCGTCGGGCTCAAGGAGGCGCCGCAGACGCGCGTCACCGATCTCGGCCTCGGCAAGCAGCAGCTCGTGGAGATCGCGAAGGCGCTGTCGAAGGAGGTCAAGCTCCTGATCCTCGACGAGCCGACCTCCAGCCTCAACGAAACCGATTCCGAGGCGCTGCTGAAACTGCTGCTGGAGTTCAAGGCGCGGGGCATCTCCTCGATCCTGATCTCCCACAAGCTGAACGAGATCGCCAAGGTCGCCGACACGATCACCGTGCTGCGCGACGGCGCGGCGGTCTCCACGCTCGACGGCAACGATCCGGCCATCAGCGAGGCGGCGATCATCCGCGACATGGTCGGCCGCAGCCTGACCGACCGCTATCCGCCGCGCGATCCGGCGATCGGCGAGACGGTCTTCGAGGTGGCGAACTGGACCGTCCACCACCCGCAGCACAGCGAGCGCAAGGTCGTCGACGACGTCAGCTTCCACGTCCGGCGCGGCGAGGTGGTCGGCATCGCCGGGCTGATGGGCGCCGGGCGCACCGAACTCGCGATGAGCCTTTTCGGCCGCTCCTACGGGGTCGGCATATCCGGCGAGGCGCGGATCCACGGCCGGCCGGTGGACCTTTCCACCGTCTCGAGGGCGATCGCCGCCGGCCTCTGCTACGCGACCGAGGACCGCAAGACCTACGGGCTGGTGCTCGACGAGACGATCCGGCGCAACATCCCGCTCGCCCGGCTCGCCGGCATCGCGAACGGCATCGTCGTCGACGACGCGCGCGAGCTGGCGGTGGCGCGCGACTACCGCGAGCGCATCCGCATCAAGAGTTCGGGCGTCGGCCAGGAAGTGGTGAACCTCTCCGGCGGCAACCAGCAGAAGGTCGTGCTGGCGAAGTGGCTCTACGCCGGGCCCGAGGTGCTGATCCTCGACGAGCCGACCCGCGGCATCGACGTCGGGGCGAAATACGAAATCTACGCGATCATCGCCGAGCTCGCCGCGAGCGGCAAGGCGATCGTCGTGATCTCCTCGGAGATGCCCGAGCTGCTCGGCATCACCGACCGGCTCTACGTCATGAACGAGGGCCGCTTCGCCGGCGAAATGACGACGGCGGAAGCCTCGCAGGAGAAGATCATGGCGACGATCATCCGCTCCGGCCAGAGGAACTGAGGAAAAGCGATGACCCAGGAGGCGACCCACAGCCCGGTGCCGCTCGACAAGCCCGGTCGCCGCGCCGCCGGTTCGGCCGGCTTCATGCGCCGGCACATGCGCGAATACGGCATCCTGATCGCGCTGATCGTCATCATGGCGTTCTTCCAGGTGATGACCGACGGCATTCTCCTGAAGCCGGTGAACCTGACCAATCTGGTGCTGCAGAACAGCTACATCATCATCATGGCGCTGGGCATGCTGCTGGTGATCGTCTCCGGCCATATCGACCTCTCGGTCGGCTCGGTCCTCGGCTTCGTCGGCGCCCTCGCGGCGGTGATGGTCGTCCAGTGGGACATGAACTATTTCCTCGCCGGGCTCGTCTGCCTGGCGGTCGGCGCCGCGATCGGCGCCATGCAGGGCTACTGGATCGCCTACTGGCGCATCCCGTCCTTCATCGTCACGCTGGCCGGCATGCTGGTCTTCAAGGGCCTGACCCTCTGGCTGCTGGCCGGCCAGTCGGTGGGGCCGTTCCCGCCCGGCTTCCAGCTGATCTCGTCGGGCTTCCTGCCGGACCTCTTCGGCGGCGACGGCATCAACCTCCTGTCGCTGTTCCTCGGCATCCTCGTTGCCGGCACCATGCTGACGCTGGCGCTGCGCTCGCGCCTGCGCAACCGCGCGGGCGACCACGACGACGAGCCGCTCGGCTTCTTCCTTGCCCGCAACATCATCCTCGCCGGCGCGATCCTCTATCTGTGCTGGCTGCTCGCGACCTTCCGCGGCTTTCCCAACGTCCTGATCGTCATGGCGCTCCTGATCAGCGTCTATTCCTTCGTCACCACGCGGACGACGATCGGCCGGCGCATCTATGCGCTGGGCGGCAACGAGAAGGCGGCGCGGCTCTCCGGCATCAACACCGAGCGCCTGACCTTCCTCACCTTCGCCAACATGGGCATGCTCGCGGCGCTGGCCGGCCTCGTCTTCGCCGCCCGGCTCAACACCGCGACCCCCAAGGCCGGCCTCGGCTTCGAACTCGACGTCATCGCGGCGGTCTTCATCGGCGGCGCGTCGATGTCGGGCGGCGTCGGCACGATCGTCGGCGCGGTGATCGGCGCCTTCATCATGGGCGTGATGAACAACGGCATGTCGATCCTCGGCATCGGCATCGATTACCAGCAGGTGATCAAGGGCCTCGTCCTGCTGCTCGCCGTCATCTTCGACGTCTACAACAAGAACCGCGCCTGATTTCGGTCGGCGCGCAGGGGGAAGGCAGATGACGGCTCCGACAGCGCTCGCCATCGTGGGCGTCGGCAAGATCGCGCGCGACCAGCATCTTCCGTCCATCGCGCGCAATCCGGCCTTCGCGCTGATCGCCGCGGCCAGTCGCCATGCCCGGGTCGACGGGATCGAGAACTTCCCGACTGCCGACGAGATGCTCGACGCGATGCCGCAGATCGCCGCCGTGGCGCTGTGCATGCCGCCGCAGGCCCGGCACGCCATCGCCGCCGACGCGCTGCGGCGCGGCAAGCACGTGCTCTTGGAAAAGCCGCCGGGTGCGACGCTTTCGGAGATCGAGGATCTGCGGCGCATCGCCGATGCCGAAGGCGTCAGCCTCTTCGCGACCTGGCATTCGCGCTTCGCCCCCGGCGTGGAGCCGGCACGGCAATGGCTTGCCGGCAAGACGATCCGCTCGGTGCGCATCGACTGGATGGAGGACGTGCACCACTGGCATCCCGGCCAGGACTGGATCTGGGAGCCCGGCGGGCTCGGCGTCTTCGATCCCGGCATCAACGCCCTGTCGATCCTGACGCGGATCCTGCCGCCGGTCTGGCTGACCGGGGCCGAGCTGTCCTTCCCCGAGAACCGCGCCGCGCCCATCGCGGCACGGCTGGCCTTTCGCGGTTCTTCGGACATGACGGCCGAAGCGGTGTTCGACTGGCGTCAGACCGGGCCGCAGACCTGGGACATCGCCGTCGAGACCGACGGCGCCAGCCTCGTCCTTTCGGGCGGCGGCGCGTCGCTCGCCATCGACGGCAGGGTGGTCAGCCAGGCGCCCGAGGCCGAATATGACGGGATCTATGCTCGCTTCGCCGGGTTGATCGCCGCGCGCCAGTCGGACGTCGATATCGCGCCGCTCCGGCACGTCGCGGACGCCTTCATGCTTGGTCGCCGGACGATCGTGGCGCCGTTCCACGACCAGCCCGGGGATACGCATTGACGGCCTCCTGCGCCCTCGTCGACTGGGGTACCTCGAGCTTCCGCCTGTGGCTGGTGGATACGGCGGGCATCGTGCTTGCCGAGCGGCGGAGCGAGGAGGGGATGCTGGCCGCAAGTCCTGACGGCTTCGCGGCGATCCTCGAAGCGCATCTCTCCGCGCTGGGTGCGCCCGCCGATCTGCCGGTCGTCGCCTGCGGCATGGTCGGCGCGCGCCAGGGATGGGTCGAGGCGCCCTATGTCGACACGCCGGCAACGATCGCAACCATCTCGGCGAACGCGTTGCGCGTGCCGGATCACCGCAGGCAGGTCCATCTCCTGCCGGGGATCGCGCAGCGTCACGCCGACGCGCCGGACGTCATGCGCGGCGAGGAGACGCAGCTGCTCGGCCTGCCTGCGACGGACGGGGCACAGATCGTCTGCCTGCCGGGAACCCATTCGAAGTGGGTCGAAATCGACGATGGGCGCATCGAGCGCTTCGCCACCTTCGTCACCGGCGACCTCTTCGCCGCCGCCAGCCGGCACACGATCCTGCGCCACTCGGTCGCCGAGCCCGCCGCGCCTTTCGATCCCGGGCAGTTTCGCGCCGGCTTCCGCGCCGGTCTCGAGCAGCCCGCCGAGTTCACCAATCGGCTCTTCGCCATCCGGGCCGGCGCGCTGCTCGGGGCCGGGGACCGCATCGATGGCGGCTCGGGGCTCTCCGGCCTGCTCGTCGGGCTGGAGTTCGCCGGGGCGCGGAGCCGGTTCGGTGCCATCGACGGAATGCGCCTCGTCGCCACCGGCCCGCTCCTCGACATCTATCGTCTCGCCGCCGAGGTGGCGGGAATGGTGGTGGACGTGCAGGATGCCGAGCGGGCGGTGCGGGCGGGTCTCAATGCCTGTGCCCGGGAGATTTTACGATGACCCAATCCGTTGCCTGGCCGGAGTTGCGGCGCGACCTCGTGGCGATCCTGCGCGGCCTGCCGCCGGCCGATTGCGAAAGCGTCGTCGCGACGCTGATCGAGGCGGGGTTCGAGGCGATCGAGATCCCGCTGAACTCGCCGGAGCCGTTCCGTTCGATCGCCGCAGCGGCCCGGATCGCGCCGCCCGGCCTCCTGATCGGCGCCGGCACGGTGCTCGACACGGAATCGGTGGACCGCCTGGCGGAGGCCGGCGGCCGGCTCCTGGTCAGCCCCAATGTCGATCCGGCGGTGCTCGCCGTGGCGGTCGGCCACGGCATGGTCACAATGCCCGGTGTGTTCACGCCGACGGAGGCGCTCAGCGCCGCCGCAGCGGGGGCTTCTGCGCTGAAGTTCTTCCCGGCAAGCGTCCTCGGCCCCGCCGGAATCACGGCAATCCGGGCGGTACTGCCCGCCGGGCTGCCCGTCGGCGCCGTCGGCGGCGTGTCGGAAAGTGACTTTGCCGCCTATGCGCGGGTCGGGATCCGCCTCTTCGGCCTCGGTTCCTCGCTCTACCGCCCGGGCGACGACGCGGCCACGGTTCGCGTCCGGGCGGACCGCGCCATCGCCGCCTATGACGCGGTGCATGGCGGCCGGTCGAGCTGAGTCGGGGCCGACAGCTGCCTAATCCGTCAGCCGTTGCCCAATCCCTGCGCAGGCGGCGGGCCCGCTTCTGTCGATCCGCCGTTCATTGCAGCTGGCACGCCCCTTGCTTCGTCACCATCGTGCGGTGCGTCTAGGGTTCCGGCATCTTCGTGATGCGCTGGTCCGAGAGACGCACTCCCCGTGTGCCGCGGGGAGACACGGCGGGCCAAAATCCCGGGAGAACGCCGCACGGTCCCGCGCTGAGCGGTCCGTCTCCCGGTCCTCTTCGCGCCATTTCTGGAGCGGCCGCGGCCGCCGTGCCGAAGAAGGAAATGCCCATGAGAATTCTGCTGGCTGCCCTCGCCCTCGCCGTCACCTTTTCCGCAAGTCTTCCAAGCGGTGCCGTACGGGCGCAGGAGAAGACCGACTTTTCCGTCTGCTGGTCGATCTATGCCGGCTGGATGCCGTGGGGCTATCTGCAGGAATCCGGCATCATGCAGAAATGGGCCGACAAATACGGGATCACGGTCGAGATCACCCAGATCAACGACTACGTGGAGTCCATCAACCAGTACACGGCCGGCCAGTACGACGCCTGCACCATGACCAACATGGATGCCCTGTCGATCCCCGCCGCCGGGGGCGTCGACACCACCGCGCTGATCCCGGGCGATTATTCCAACGGCAATGACGGCCTGGTGCTCAAGGAGGGCGGCGACCTCGCCGCTGTGAAGGGGCAGAGCGTCAACCTCGTCGAGCTCTCCGTCTCCCACTACTTTCTGGCGCGGGCGCTGGAATCGGTCGGCCTGAGCGAGCGCGACATCACCGTCGTCAACACCTCGGACGCCGACATGGTGTCGATCTACGGCACGCCCGAGGTGACCGCCGTCGCCACCTGGAACCCGATGCTGTCGGAGATCCTCGCCGGTTCGCAAGGGACGCTGGTCTACGATTCCTCCAGCATCCCGGGCGAGATCATCGACATGATGGTGGTCAACACCGAGACGCTGAAAGCCAATCCGGACTTCGGCAAGGCGCTGGTCGGTGCCTGGTTCGAGGTGCTCGACCTGATGCAGTCGGACACGCCGGAGGGCGAGGCGGCGCTGGAATCGATGGCCGCGGCTTCCGGAACCGATCTGGACGGCTACAAAGCGCAGCTCGCCGCCACCGAGCTGTTCACCACGCCGCAGGAGCTGATCGCCTTCACCGAGGGCGAGCAGCTGCCGGAGACCACCCGCTTCGTCGCCGAGTTCCTGTTCAGCCACGGCATCCTGGGACAGGGCGCGCCCGGACCGGAATTCGTCGGCGTGACCTTCCCGAACGGCTCCACCTACGGCGACGATGCGAACGTCAAGCTGCGCTTCGACAACAGCTTCGTCCAGATGGCCGCCGACGGCGCGCTCTGAGAACG
>DASYHY010000152.1:0-2472 GCA_036252795.1 Aurantimonas sp.
GCGGATGAGCGGCGCCGGCTATCTGTTCCGTCTGCGGACGGTGGTGCTGCCGCTGCTCGCGCCGGCGGCAGCCGCGGGCGCGATCCTCACCTTCATGACCAGCTTCAACGAGCTCACCGTCTCGGCGCTGCTCTGGTCGGCGGGCAACGAGACGCTCGGCGTCGTCGTCTTCAACCTCGACGATTCCGGCGCCAAGGTGCTGGCCTCGGCCGTGGCGGCGGTGACGGTGGTAGCCATCGTCGCGATCATGGGCGTCACGGCGTTGGCGGCGCGCAGGCTGCCGCGCGGCGTCCTGCCCTGGACGGACTGACCCGACGGCTCAGGCGGCGCGCACGGCGGGCATGGCCACGGTGCTGCCCGGCAGCAGCCATCCATCGGTGACGCGGATGTTGACCGGCTCCCCCGCCGGCACGAGGCGCGGCGCCCAGACCGGCAGCAGGAGACCGGTCGCAGCCTCTGGCGCCACCTCCAGCAGGGCGTGCGAGCCCTTGAACGTCGCCTTGACGACCCGCGCGGCGAAGCCCTCGCCATCGGACACCGCCAGATGCTCGGGCCGCAGACAGAGACGCGCTGTGGCGCCGGCCGGCGGCAGCGTGGCAGGATCGGTGCGCACAGCGGTCCGGCAGCCGAACAGCTCGACCAGCGCCCGGCCCGGCCCTGTGGGACCCAGCACCCTGCAATCCACCACCGAGCCGTTGCCGACGAAGCGGGCGACGGTCTCGCCGGCCGGCTGGCCGTAAAGCGTCACCGGGTCCGTGACCTGCAGCACGCGGCCGGCATCCATGACGGCGACGCGGTCGGCCATGGCCATCGCCTCGGCCTGGTCGTGGGTGACGTAGACCATCGTCGCCCTGGTGCGCTCGTGAAATTCCTTGAACGTGTCTTCCATCGAGGCGCGCAGATTGACGTCGAGATTGGCCAGCGGCTCGTCGAGCAGCACCACCGCCGGGTCCATGGCGAGACACCGGGCCAGCGCCACGCGCTGACGCTGGCCGCCGGAGAGATCGGCCGGCCGCCGCGCCTCGAAGCCGGAGAGGTCGACCGCGGCGAGCGCCTCGGCGACCTTGTCGGCCCTCGCCGCCCCCCTGATGCCGCGCACCCGCAGCGGATAGCCGACATTCTCGGCGACGTTCATGTGCGGCCAGAGCGCGTAGGACTGGAAGACGATCCCGACATTGCGGTCCTCGGGCACGACGTGTCTGCCCTCGCCCGCCACCAGCGCGCCATCGAAGCGGATCGACCCGGACGTCAGTGTCTCGAAGCCCGCGATGAGCCGCAGCAGCGTGGTCTTGCCGCAGCCGGACGGCCCGAGCAGCGCCACGAACTCCCCCGCCGCGATCTCCAGCGACACACCGTCGACGGCCGCGGCATCGCCGAAGCGCTTCGTGACGGCTGAGAGGGAGATCGCGGACATGGGAAGGCTCGTCTTGGGGGATCGATGAGGACAGGCATAAACGGCGCCTGTTCAGAGGGCGAGAGATTATCCGCCAAAGGTGGCGTTCTCCGCCCGCCGTCGGCCGATTCCTAGCGCGAGGAGAACTGGTCTTCCATCCGCTGCTGCCATCGTGGCGACAGGATGATGCGGTCGATCTCGGCGCGCAATTCCTCATGCGCCACGTGGAACAGCGGCATCGCCACCGTGCCGCTCAGGCGCTGGACGTCCTGGCCACCGGCGGCGCTCCGTGCCACCTGATAGGGATGGGCGATCCGATCGATCTGGCCGGCTTCGAGGGCCGCGAGAGCACCGTCGAGGCTGGAGAAGCTCGTCAGCGCTTCTGCATCTTCCAGGTCGCCTTCGCTCACGGGTCCGTCCGCGACATAGCCCACGCGCTGATCCGATATCGCGTCGCCCAGGCTGGCTCCACTGCCCTGCTGGCCGGTGAGCGAGACCAGATAGGCCGTCAGGATGGCCGTCAGGGCCATCGAGAACAGCATCCAGATCATCGCGACGGCACGGCCCGCAACGGTCTTCGGCACGAGGTCGCCGTAGCCGATCGTCGTCGCCGTGACGCCGGCCCACCAGAAGCCGTCGCCGATGCCCTCGATGCTCGAGTCCCTCGAGGCGAGGTCGCCATCGCCGGATTTCTCGACGAGCCAGAAGATCGTTCCCACGACCAGCAACAGGGCGCCGATCATGGCGACGACCTTCAGGAAGCCGACATTGAACAGGCCGGCCAGCCCCTCGATGAAACCCGAGGCAGTCGCCGCGCCGGGCGCACCGATCAGCCCGATCGAGTCGACATGGAGCGGCAAGCTGCGGCCGATACCGTCAGGCACCTGCGGATCGGCAAAGACCGGGAAGACCGCCTCCCTCGACTGCGTCGCTGCCGGGATCGACCCATCGACCAGCCGATACTGCAGACCCGCTGCCTCCGCCGCTTCGCGAAACAGGTCGACCGCCGGACCGCTCCAGTTCCCGCTCTCGTCCTGCGTGGCGTAAGGGGGCATCTCGACGACACCGACCTCCTGCGC
>DASYHY010000153.1:0-5611 GCA_036252795.1 Aurantimonas sp.
GCCGCCCTGTCGCGGCTCGCCGCACGCCGCGCCGACAGCTGAGGAACCGGACATGCAGAACGACTATTTCGGCTTCGTCGCCTCGGCCTATCTGATTTCGGCGCTGCTGCTCGCCGGGCTGGCGCTGTGGATCGTCTTCGATGCGCGCGCCCAGCGCCGCGCGATAGCGGCGCTCGAGGAGAAGGGCGTGCGACGGCGCTCGACCGCCACCCGGACGGAGAGCCGGTCGTGACCCCGTCCGAAGGGACTGCCCGGAACGAGCGGCCGCGGCACCGCCGTAATTTCTTTGTGCTGCTGCCGCTGCTGCTCTTCGGCGGGCTCGCCGGCGTGTTTCTCTACCAGCTGGTCTCCGGCCACGACCCGCAGAAGATCCCCTCGGTGCTGATCGGCAAGACGGCGCCTGAAACGACGCTGCCGCCGCTCGAGGGCATGATCGGACCTGACGGCAAGGCGATGCCGGGCCTCGACCTCACCGGCTTCGGCGACGGCAGGCCCGTCCTCGTCAATGTCTTCGCCTCCTGGTGCGGCCCCTGCCGCGAGGAGCATCCGCTGCTGATGGAGCTCGCGCGGGATCCCCGCCTCGCCATCGTCGCCATCAACTACAAGGACAAGCCGGAGAACGCCCGGCGCTTCCTTGCCTCGCTCGGCAATCCCTACGCCGCGATCGGCGTCGACCCGACCGGCACGACGACGATCGACTGGGGCGTCTACGGCGTGCCCGAAAGCTTCCTCGTCGCCCCGGACGGTGAAATTCTCTACAAGCAGACGGGTCCGTTCACGCCGCAGGCCGTCGCCGAAGGGCTGATACCGGCGCTCGAGCGAGCGCAGGCGCGAGGCGGGAGCGGCGCCGCGCCGACGAGCTGACGCTTCGCAGGGCGGGGTCCGTGTGTCGCCATTTCCCGACGGCGATCGCGGACCATGTAGACCGTCCATGAGCGAGCCCGCCTTTTCCCTCCGCACGCGCCATGGCGACGACCTGCCGCGCAAAATCTGCGACAATTGCGGCTTCGTCGCCTACGAGAACCCCAAGATCGTCGTCGGCTCGGTCGTCCGGCACGAGGGGCGGATCCTCCTGTGCCGCCGGGCGATCGAGCCGCGCCGCGGCTTCTGGACGATCCCGGCGGGCTATCTGGAACTGAACGAGACGCCGGAGGAAGGTGCCCGGCGCGAGGCGCGGGAGGAGGCGCAGGCCATGCTCGCGATCGAGCGGCTGCTGGCGGTCTATTCGGTACCCCGCATCAGCCAGGTGCAGCTGATCTATCGCGCCAGCCTGGCGACGCCGGATTTTGCGGCCGGGCCGGAGAGTCTCGAGGTCAGGCTGTTCGACCGGGCGGAAATTCCCCGCGCAGAACTCGCCTTCCCGTCGGTGCACTGGGCGCTCGACCATGACCGCGCCGCCGAGGCGGCCGGCGTCACGCTACCCTTCGGCAACCCCGAGGGTGCGTGCGGCAACATGATGCCGGACGGACGAATCCTCGAAAGCGGCGAGTTTTGAGCCGCCGGAAGGCTGCTCAGTCCTGCACCTCGCCGGCCGTCCGCCGGATCTCGGCGGCCAGTGCGCCCGGCAGGGCGAGCTGCGTCGCAAGCCGGTCCAGATAGGCCCGCTCGGCCGGATGGTCGGGATCGATGGCGAGGACCGAGGCGGTGTAGACCTCCATGGCGATCTCCGGGCTCGTCGCGCGGGCCGCCAGCTGCTCCGCCGACAGCGGCCGGCGCATCTCGTCGACCAGGAAGCCTTTCTCCTCGGCGTCGAGCGCAAGATCGTCGATCCGGCCGTAGATTGCCTGCTCCTCGCCGGCGTCGATATAGCCGTCGGCCTTGGCGGCGGCGATCATCGCCGACAGCATCAGCCGCGCCCTTGCATCTTCCTCGCCGCTCGGCAGGAAGGCGGTGCCGCGCGGCTCGGGAACGTCGCCCGGCTGGGTGGACGAGGCAGGCAGGCGCACCGGCTCGGCACCCGGCAGAGCGGGCTGGCCCTGCTGCGCCTGATAGGACTGGTAGGCCTTGTAGGCGAGACCGGCGACAAGCGCCGCACCGCCGAGCTTCAGCGCGGTGCCGCCCAGCTTCTTGACGCCCTTGCCGCGAAACAGGCTGGTGGCGAGACCACCGGCCAGCGCGCCGCCCAGCGCCGAGCCGGCGCCGCCCTGGAGCAGGCCACCGAGGCCGGATCCCGTGCCGCCGCCCTGCAGCATGCCGCCGAGCTGGTCCACCAGCGACCCGCCTTGATTGCCGCCGCCTCGAGCAGCCTGACCCGGCTCCTGCCGGGTGCCCGCTGCCGTCTGTCCGCCGGTGCCGAGAAATTCGCCGAGTAGCTTCTGCAAGTCCATGAGATACCGTCCCTGATCGCTCTGTCGGGCCCGGATATCGTCATCCGGCCGGCCAACCGCAATGGCCGGCGGCCAGGAGGCGTGGTGCTCGGCTTCTCCGGTCCCCATAGGGGCAGGCGCAGCTAGCCCCGGATCGTCTCATCGCCTTTCGGCTCCAGCGAATGCCGCTTCAGGAGCGGGATCTGGGTCAGCATGAAGACGATGGTGATCGGCATCGTCGCCCAGACCTTGAAGGCGACCCAGAAATCCGTCGAGAAGCTGCGCCAGACCACCTCGTTGATGACCGCCAGGAAGATGAAGAACAGGCCCCAGCGAAGGGTCAGCTTGCGCCAGCCCTCGGCGTCGAGCTTGAACGCCTGGTCGAAGACGTAGCCGAGAAGCGCCTTGCCGAAGACGAGGCCGCCGAGCAGCACGAACGCGAACAGCGCGTTGACGATGGTGGGCTTCATCTTGATGAAGATCTCGTCCTGCAGCCACAGGGTGAGCGTGCCGAACACCAGCACCACGGCGCCGGAGACCAGCGGCATGATCGGCAGGCTGCGGGTGATCGCCCAGGAGACCGACAGCGAGATCGCCATCGCGGCCATAAACAGGCCGGTCGCGATGAACAGCGGACCGCCGAACTCCTGCAGGATCGGGAAGGTCTCGGCCAGCTGCTCGCCGCGCGAATTGGCGAAGAAGAAGACCAGCAGAGGCCCGAGTTCCAGCCCGAACTTCAGGAGCGGGTTCATCTCCTTGCGGTCGGGGCTGTTCGGCCCCTCTTCGATGATGTGTTCGCTCATGGGATCTCCGTGTTCTTCCCGCCTATCGGCGGGGAAGCCGGCGAATGCGAGGCATCGCCGGCAAAAATGCCTGCGTCGCGGCCAGCGCTAGGCTTCGGCCGCCGTCCCGGCGATGGCGTCGGCGAAATCCTTCGCCCGGAACGGCTCGAGATCGTCGATGCCTTCGCCGACGCCGATGAAATACACCGGCAGACTGTGCTTGGCCGCGATCGCGACGAGGATGCCGCCGCGCGCCGTGCCGTCGAGCTTGGTCATCACAAGGCCGTTGACGCCGGCGACGTTGCGGAAGATCTCCACCTGCTGCAGCGCATTCTGCCCCGTCGTCGCGTCCAGCGTCTGCAGCACGGTGTGCGGCGCGTCGGGCTCCCGTTTCTGCAGCACGCGGACGATCTTCTCGAGCTCGGCCATCAGCTCGGTCTTGTTCTGGAGCCGGCCGGCCGTGTCGATGATCAGCACGTCGGAATCGTTCTCGATGGCCCTGTCATAGGCCTCGTAGGCCAAGCCCGCCGCGTCCGCGCCAATGGCCTTGGCGACGACTTCCGAGCCGGTGCGCTCGCCCCAGATCTTCAGCTGCTCGACGGCCGCGGCGCGGAACGTGTCGCCGGCGCAGAGCGTGACCTTGAGACCGGCGCGGCCGAGCTTGGCGGCGAGCTTGCCGATCGTCGTGGTCTTGCCGGTCCCGTTGACGCCAACGACGAGGATCACGTGCGGCTTCTTCTCGAGGTCGAGTTCCAGCGGCATGGCGACCGGCGCCAGCGTCTTCTCCACCTCCTGGGCGAGGATGCCGCGCACCTCGTTGCCAGAAATGGTGCGGCCGAACCGTCCTTCGGAGAGGCGGTCGGTGATGCGCACGGCCGTCTCGATCCCGAGATCGGCGCGGATGAGCACGTCCTCGAAATCCTGCAGCGTCTCCTCATCGAGCTTGCGCGCGGTGAAGATCGACCCGATCGAGCCGGTCAGCTGGGTGGAGGAACGCGCCAGGCCCTCGCGCAGGCGAAGCAGCCAGGGTGCGCGCACCGGCTCCGGCGAGACCGGCTCGGTCTGCGCCTGTCGCAGCCGGAAGCCGGCATCGGGATCGATTTCCGGGCGCGCGGCTGGCGCGGAGAGGGGCCCGGTGTGGGGTGGCTCGTCCAGGACCGGATCGATGCGATCGGCCTCGGCGGGCACCGTATCCTCGTCCTCGGGCGGCAGATCGGCATCGAGCCAGGAGAAGTCGGCTTCCTCGACCTCCGCCCTCCCATGGCCGTCGAGATGATCGTCGTCTGAGGCGGGAGGGACGGGCGGGGCTGCCGCCTCGGCCTCGGCGGAGGGCTCCCGCGTCTCGCCTTCCACCGGCGGAACTTCCGCTTCGAGGAAGGAGAAATCGGTTTCCGCCGGCTCCGGCTCCGGCGCCTCGAGGAAGGAGAAGTCGGCGCCGTCTTCCTCGTCTTCCGGGGCTTCAGTCAGCCATTCGGAGTTTTTTTTTGAGCCTCGCCCGAATGTTCGCCGGACGCCGTGCCTTCGCTGGAAGCCCGCTCGGCCAGCGGGGTGATGCCGCCGCCATCGGGGGAGCCGGCCTCGCCATCGGCGACGGAGTTCGCCGCCGCAACCGGCCGAACTTCCGGATCGGGCGCTTCCGGGCGGCCGAACTCGCTGTCGGAGGCCCGCGGCGTCTCGCCCTCGGCCGGTGTGCGCGCCGCCTCCGGGTGGGACCCGAAGGAGAAGACACGCCGAAAGAAGCTCTTTTTGTCAGCCATGAATCCCGTCGATTTTCTCGGCCTCAGCAGCCAGTGGGGCGTGCGGAACGGCATCGTTCCACGGCCGCGCCCGCAATTGTCCGTTTTCCTGCGCCGCAATGATAGCGTCGACGACCTCGCCGGGGAGGCCCGCGTCGATGCGGCAGGCGGTAAAGTCCTCGCAGCGCCCGGCACCGCCGCGCTCGACCAGAACCGACTGGCGGGTGCCGACCAGCCGCGACAGATGCGCCTGGAGCGCCGCCTCGCCCTTGGCGCGCAACCGGGCCGCGCGTTCCTTTATATCCGTCCGCTCGGATTGCGGCATCCGCGCCGCAGGCGTTCCCTCGCGCGGCGAAAAGGGGAAGACGTGAAGATGCGTCAGGCCGCATTCCTCGACCAGCGCCAGCGTGTTCCGGAACATCGCCTCGGTCTCGGTCGGGAAGCCGGCGATCAGGTCGGCGCCGTAGACGATGTCCGGGCGGCGCGCCCGCAGCATGGCGCAGAAGCCGATCGCGTCGTCGCGGGTATGGCGCCGCTTCATGCGCTTGAGGATCAGGTCGTCGCCGGCCTGAAGCGACAGATGGAGATGCGGCATCACCCGCAAATCGGAACCGATCGCCTCGATCAGGGCCTCGTCGGCCTCGATGGAATCGATGGAGGAGAGCCGCAGGCGACGCAGAGACGGCACGTGATGGAGGATCGCCTGCACCAGGTCGCCCAGCCTGGGCCGTCCCGGCAGGTCGGCGCCCCAGCTCGTCATGTCGACGCCGGAAAGGACGATCTCGTT
>DASYHY010000154.1:0-23413 GCA_036252795.1 Aurantimonas sp.
GCCATCGCCTCCTCGCGCTCGTCCTCCGCCTGGATCAGCGCCAGCCCGTCCAGCGCCGCCGGCCCGTGGAGGAGGCTTCCTTCCGCCCAGGCGTCGGTGGTCTCGGCCGGGCGCAGCGCATCGGCGAGGAACGCCTCCCGCGCCGCCAGCGCTTGATCCTCGCCGTCGCCGAGATGTTCGACGCTGTCCGGCGTGCGGGCGAAGCGGCCGAGGATGGTCTTCAGGCCGTATTGCGGGTGACCCGGGGCGGCGATCGAGGCATCGCGGGCGATGGCATCGAAGGCTGCCTGCGGCAGATGCCGGTCGAGCCCCGGCAGCACCAGCGCACCCTGGTCCAGATGGGCGATCGCGTGCATCAGCTCGAGCGTCGCCGGCGCCGTCGCGGTGGAGCCGGCCAGCACGACCGGGCCGCGGGACCCCTCGCGCCGCAGCCGCTCTGCCTCGCCGCGCAGCCAGGTGTTGCGCGCCCCCGCCTCGCTGACCCGGCCCTCGTTCGCCAGCAGCGCCGGCCAGTGTTCCGTGACGATCGCCAGGAACTGCAGCGTCAGGCGCCACCAGTCGGCGAGATCGTCCGGCGCCAGAGCCGCGATACCGGCCAGCGACGTCCCCTCCGTCTCGACCTCGTCGAGCAGTGTGCCAAGATCGCCGGCCAGCCAGAGCGCATCCGCCGCCGACGCCGGCAGGACGGGGGCATCGAGACCCAGCGCCTGGCGCTCGCCGGCGTCCGTGGCGGCGCGCCAGTGTCGTGCGAGCCGGGCGAGATGCAGCCGGCGCGTCAGCTCGTCCATGACCGGGAGCAGCGTCGGCCGGTCCTCGGGCGCGGAGAAGAGATCGGCGGCGTCGCTCTCGCCGATCGGCCGGATCGCCGGAAGGATCGCGCTGCCCTTGCCGAGCGCGCGGGCGAATTCTCCGGCAAGCGCCCGTGCGGCGCGCCGTGTCGGCACGTAGATGGTGACGTCCGCCAGCGCCAGCGGGTCGCTTTGATAGGAAAAGGAGCGGACGATGCGGCCGGCCAGGAGGCCCTCCGCGAGGGTCGGCAGGAACGGCCGGCCGGGCGGGATCGACAGGATGTTGGCGCTCATCGCCGGAGTCTACAGGCGCGGCATCCGATTCGCACGAGGGGCGGGGAAAGGCGCCGGAACGGGCCTTAGCCGGTCCCGCCGGTGGGCACCTCGATCCGGCAGACGACGCCTTCCGGCTCGAAGGACAGCGCCACCACGCCATCGAGCTCGCCGGCAAGGCTCTTCTCGATCAGCCGGGTCCCGAACCCCTTGCGGCTCGGTTTGCTGACCGTTGGCCCGCCGATCTCGCGCCAGGTCATGAGCAGCCGCCGGTCACCCGGTTGCCCCTCCTCCGTCCAGTCGATCGTGACCCGCCCGCCCTCCACCGAGAGCGCGCCGTATTTCGTGGCGTTCGTGCACAATTCGTGCAGCGCCAAAGAAAGCGCCAGCGCGACTTTCGGCGTCAGGTCTACATGGGGGCCGTTCGCGATGATCTGCCCGCCACCCGGGCCGCGATGGGCAGCCAGCGCGCGGTCGACCACCGTCTGGAGCGTCGCGCCGCTCCAGCTCGCCTCGGTGAGGACGTCGTGGGCCTGCGCCAGCGCGAGCAGGCGATGAGAGAAATCCTCGCGGGCACGCTCATAGGACGCCGGATTCCGGAAGGTCTGGGAGGCGATTGCCTGAACCGTCGCGAGCGAATTCTTCACCCGATGGTTCAGCTCGTTGATCATCAGGTGAAGATGCTCCTCGCCCACCTTGCGCTCGTGAACGTCCTCGGTGGAACCGTACCAGCGCACGATGCGCCCACCCGCGTCGCGCCGCGGAAACGCGCGCGAGTGCATCCACCGGTAACGGCCCGATACCATGCGGACGCGGTGTTCGATGTCGTAGGGCTCGCCCGTCGTCACCGCCTGCGTCCAGGCGGTTCTGGAAGGTTCGAGGTCGTCGGGATGCAGGGCCTCGCCCCAGGAAGAGCCGAACCCGCTTTGCCCGGTCCATTCACGCCAGCGTTCCGCCACCCTGTCCAGCTGGCCGTCCGGTCCCGCCGTCCAGGCTGTCTGCGGGTTCAACTCGACGGCGTGGCGGTAATTGTCCTCGCTCTCGCGCAGGGCATCCTCGGCCTCGCGCCGCTCGTGAATGTCGATGACGCAGCCGACATAGCCGAGAAATGTGCCGTCCTCGCCAAAGCGCGGGCGAGCGGCATCGATGGCCCAGCGATAGGCCCCGTCGGCGCGTCGCAGCCGGTACTCGACGCGGAACGGTCGCTGCGCCGCATTGTCGGTGAGAAAGGCCCGTTCAGCCTCGGGACGATCATCGGGATGGGTTGTCCCCAGCCAGCCAAAGCCCTCGCCCTCGAGCCGGGACTGTCCGGTGTACTCGTACCAGGTCCGGTTGAGGTAGCTGCAGTAGCCGTCGGGTCGCGTGACCCAGATCATCACCGGCGCGCTGTCGGCCATGTCGCGGAAGCGGGCCTCGCTCTCGCGCAACTGGCGCTCGACGTCGATCTGGCGGGTGGTCTCGGCGACACCGCACAGCATGCCGCGGACGGTGCCGTTCTCGTCCCGGACGGGCGAATAGGAGAAGGTGAAATAGGCGGTCTCGTCGTAGCCGTGGCGGTTCACGACGAGCGGCAGGTTCTCGAACATCGTCGCCTCGCCGGCGAGCGCCTTGTCGACCAGCGGTCCGATGTCCGACCAGATCTCCGGCCAGACTGCCTGGAACCGCTCGCCCAGCCCGGCCGGATGCTTGCGGCCGAGAATCCGCGCGTAGGCGTCGTTGTAGAGAAAGCCGAGATCCGGCCCCCAGGCAACGAACATCGGCAGACCCGAATCGAGCATCAGCCCGAGCGTCATGCGCAGCGACGGCGGCCACGTCGGGGGTGCGCCGAGCGGCGAACTCGACCAATCCCGCTCGCGCATCAGCTGGCGGATCTCGCCGTCTCCCTCGAGAAATCGCAGCAGGGACGGGTGGGTGGGCTCGGTCGTGGGCTGCTCGGCCAATATCGAGCCCCCTCGGCTCAGTCGCGAGAACGACGAATGCCGCGGGAGCCGCAGCCGGTCTGTTTGCAGGAATGCGCGCCGGGCGACCTGCATGATCGGGCATTTGACCACGTGGCGGAAGCACCGCGGAGACCGCTATTCAGCGAATTCTCGCTTTTCGTCAAGGGGTTGCGGATGAAGAAGCCCGTCGCTGCCTGGCGTTGCGGCCGCCCGTCCGGCGGGCGCCGCTCAGGCCGCCGCGCTGGACTGGAAGGCGGCTTCGGCCTCGGCGAGGGCTGCGGGAGTGCCCACCGTGATCCACAGGCCGCCCAGCCGGACCCCGTAGAGCCGTTCCGCCTCGATCGCCCGGTCGAAGATGCGGTTCAGCGAGAACCGCTCCGGCTTCATTCCGTCGAAGGCCTCCGGCTTGATGATCGCGGCGCCGGCATAGATGAAGGGCGACATGTCGCGCTCTGCGACCCGGGCGAGGCGGCCTTCCGGATCCATCGCGAAGTCGCCGCGCCCGTCATAGCCGGTCGCCTGCCGCATCTCCGCGATGAGCAGGCTCACATCCATCCTCGCCGGGTCCCAGAGATCGGCCATCAGGTCGAGATTGTCGCGATAGCCGTCGATCCAGAACGTGTCGGAGTTGATCACGTAGAACGGCTCGGCGCCCAGTTCCGGCAACGCCTTGACGATGCCGCCGCCGGAATCAAGCAGCTTGTCGCGCTCGTCGGAGATGACGATCTCCATGTCCTTGCGCTTCCTGAGATGCGCCTTCATCAGGTCGGGCAGATAGTGGACGTTGACCACCACCTTGGTCACGCCGTTGCGGGCAAGGGCATCGAGCCCGTAGTCGATCAGCGCCCGGCCGCGCACCTCGACCAGCGGCTTCGGGATCGTCGAGGTGATTGGGCGCATGCGCTTGCCGAGACCGGCCGCGAGAACCATGGCGGTGGTTGGCTTGAAGGGGGCGTCGGATTTCACAAGGGTCATGGTCGATCGCAAGACGAGAGTTCAGGAGGCCGCGACGTCGACGACACCCCAGGCGGCATACAGCTCATGAAGCGCTGCGAGCGAGGGATGACCGAGCGTTCGGCCGAGATAGGTCTTAATCCGTGGTATGTGACGCAGATATTGCGGCTTGCCGTCGCGTTCCAGAAGCCGGACGAAGATTCCGAGCACTTTCGAGGCCCGCTGGGCGGCCATGATGGCGTAGGCGTGTTCGAAGCCGGCAACGTCGAAGCCCGGGTCACCGGCCCTGCGCCGCGCGATGTAGGCATCACGCAGCCGGGCCTCGAGTTCGGCGGGCACGTCGACACGGGCGTCCTGGGCGAGCGAGGCGACATCGTAGGCTGCCGGGCCGCGCACCGCGTCCTGGAAATCGATCAGGCCGATGCGCCCGCGCCCCGTCGCGCCTGGACGCCAGATGACGTTCGGCGAGTGGAAGTCGCGTAGCACCAGGCCGGTTTCCGCCGCGCGCAATTCGGCGAAGAGGTCGTTCCAGATCGCGGTGTAGCGCGCCCGCTCGTCGGCCGATGCAGCCCGGCCTCTGGCGTGAGGCAGATACCAGTCCGGCAGGAGGTCGACCTCGATCGCCATGGCGCGCGGATCGAAGACCGGGAGCTCATAGGCGGGGCGGCCGGGGACCGGCAGGTCCGTGGGCCACGCCGTGGCGTGCAGGTCGGCGAGGCAGAGGACGGCCGCCTCGTAGCGCTCTGCGACGGGCGTTCCCGTCGCGTCCAGCAGCGTCTCGTCGCCGAGATGCTCGATCAGCAGGAGCCCCTGGTCGAGATCCGCCCGGTGGATCGCCGGCGCGGCGAAGCCTGCTCGTGTCAGTGCCCCGGCGACGGCGACGAAGGGTGTCACGTCCTCGGCCAGATGGGCAATGCGGCTGTAGGGCAGGCCGCCGCGGACGGGCGGTCCGTCCACCTGGCGCGGCGCATCCATGAGGACGAGCATCTCGGGCGCGCCGGTGTGGACGGTCTCGTAGCGACGGCTGGAGGCGTCCCCGACGAAGTGCCGGCGTTCGGCCTGCGCAAGGCCGGCTTGCGTCAGGAAGTCGCGGATCGCCAGGCTCCGGCGCACCTGCTCCGCCGCCTGGCCGCGCCCGGCGATCGTCGCGACGCGTCCGCCGCCCGCCGCCATGTCCAGACTCACCGCGATGTTCGCCGCGGCGAGCGCCAGCGGGGCGTTCTGCGGCCATTCGACCAGCGCGACGCCGGTCTCGATGGCCTCGTCGAACCCGATTTCCTCGAGTTCGTCGTCGCCGCCGATCCGGTAGAGGTCGAAATGCGCGATCTTCGGCATCGTCTCGTAGGCCTGAACGAGCGTGTAGGTCGGGGAGGGAACGTCCAGTTCCCCGTCCCCGGCAAGATGCCGGATGGCCGCCCGGGCGAGGGTCGACTTGCCGGCGCCGAGGTCACCCTCCAGCGCCACCACGTCGCCTTGGCGCAGGATCATCGCGAGGTCGGCGCCCAGCCGCTCCGTGGCCCCGGCATCCTCGAGCACGAGGCGCGCGACGTCCTGCCATTGCCCGGCAGCGTTCGCCGGCTCACCGGCGGGGGAAGCGGCCGGACGCGTCATTCGGCGGCGTCTTCGAACAGGGGCCGGTCGCCCTCTCGATGGTCGGGCGGCGTCGGGCGGAGCGGCAGCGTGCAGATCACCGTCGTGCCCTCGCCGGGTGCCGAGACGATCTCGATCGTGCCCTGATGCAGTTCGACGAAGCTCTTGACGATGGAGAGGCCGAGCCCGGCGCCGGATTGGCGCCCGCCGTTCGGATTGGCCTCGAAGCGCTCGAAGATCTTGTCGAGATTGTCGCGGGCGATGCCGGGTCCGCGATCGGTCACCTCGAAGCGGATCGTGTCCTGGCTCCGCTGCGCCCGGAGCGCGACAGCGGTCCCGGCGGGCGCGAAATTGATGGCGTTCGACAGGAGGTTGAACAGGATCTGGGTCAGGCGCGGGCCGTCGGCGCGCAGCGTCTCGCCGGCGCCGGACAGGTCGATGTCGAGCGTCACGCCAGCCTCTGCCAGCCGCTCACGCACGCCGTCTGACGCGTGCGAGACGGTCTTCGCGATGTCGACCTCGTCGAGCTCGAGTTCCATGATGCCGGCATCGATGGTGGCAAGGTCCAGGATGTCGTTGACGATGGTCAGCAATTGCGACGTCGAGGTGGAGATGTAGTCGAGATACTCGCTCTGGCGCTCGTTCAGCGGCCCGGTCTCCGGCGTGCGCAGCAGCGCCGAGAACCCGATGATGTTGGTGAGCGGCGAGCGCAGCTCGTAGTTCACGTGCTGGACGAAATCGTTCTTGATCTGGTTCGCCTGCTCCAGCGCCTCGTTGCGCTCGCGCAGCATCCGCTCCGCCTCGCGGGCGGCGGAGATGTCGGAGAAGGTCAGCATGGTCTGGCCGTTCGGAAGCGGAACGATGCCGTAGGCGACGGTGTGGCCCGAGGTGAGGCTGATCTCGCCCGTCTCGGTCTCGCGCCCGGCCTCGTCGAACGCCGTCACGGCCTGGCTGAAGCGGGTCCAGCCGCCATCGTCGTCGTCACCGCCGACGACGGCGATGTCGCAGAGCTCCGGCAGGGCGTGGATCCGCGGCCGCGAGCGCAGATAGTCGTCGTCCAGCCCCCAGATCTCGGCGAAGGCCGGGTTCGACAGCCGCAGCCGCCCGTCGCTGCCGAACACGGCCACGGCTTCGCGCAGATAGTCGATGGTCTCGCGCTGCAGCCGGACGGTCGCCTTGACCTGGCTTTCCAGCTCCAGCTTCTCGGTGATGTCCTCGAACACCCAGGTCGCGCCGCCCCGCGGCTGCGGCGTCGCGATGACCCGCAGGGTCCGTCCGTCGGACAGGTGCCACAGCGTCTCGGTCGGCTCGGTCGCGCGATAGGCGGCGAGATCGTGATCGCGCAGCTCGCTGCGGAATTCCTTCTCGATCGGCAGGATCCCGACGGTGCGCAGATGATCGAGCAGGGCCAGGTGATCGGGCCCCGATTCCAGGTAGCTGCTGGTGAGGTCGAAGAGGCGCTGGAAGGCGGCGTTGTAGTAGGTCAGCCGCGTCTTCTCGTCGAAACGGGCGACCGCCGTCGTCAGCTGGTCGAGCGTCTCGGACTGGCTGTCGATAGTCTGCCGCAGCTCCATGCGGACCTGCTCCGTCTCCGATACGTCGGCGGCAAGCCCTGCCGACCCGAGGGGTCCGTCGGCCTCGACCACGGCGAAGTTGCGGCGATCGGCGGCGACCACGGTGGAGAGCTTGCCGGAGAACACCGCCGCCTCGGCGCGGCGGGCGGCGATGGCGAGACGGTCCTGCTCGCTGAGGAACTCGCTCTGCCGCTCCAGGCACTCGGCGACGGAGCCGGCATCGACGGCGCTGGCATAGCTTTCATTGACCCAGACCAGCCGGCCGCCGCGCTCGCGCAGCCAGATCGGGATGGGCGCGGAATCGAACAGCCGCTGCATCGTCTCGATCGTCGCCAGCGCCCGCTGCTCGGCCGCCTCGACCTCGCGCAGCCGCTCGCGCAGTCCCTGGAGCCGGACGAAGCGCACGGCCGCTAGGGCGCCGATGGTGCGACCCGTCGCCTCGACGACCTGGCCCGGGGCCAGCTCGATCTCGAGGCAGAAGGGCTTGGCCGTGCCCCGCAGCCGGTCGATGCCGTCGGCCAAAGCGTGTGCGCTCGCGGCGGGCATCCAGTCGGCGAAGGCAAGGAAGCGCTTCTCCTCGACCGGCGCGCCGCAATCGGCCGGCAAGGTGCCGAAAATCTCCGGTGCGCCGGGGTCCGAATAGACCAGGACACGCTCGTTCGCGCCGGCCAGCAGGGCGGCAAGCGATTCCGCCTCGGCGCGGCTCTCCGCAAGGTTCGCCCGCAGGAGATCGTTCTCGACGGCGGTATTGGCCCGCTGGCGGATGATGAACACCGCGGTCAGCATCGTCAGGCCGATCATCATCGCGAGCAGGGCCAGATAGAGGATGTCAACCGGGTTGAGGACGCCGGAAAGCCCGCCGCGCCCGGCGGTGAGGGCCTCGCTCTGGGCGAGGGCGATGGACGGCAGGAACGGTCCCGCGATGCTGCCCGCCAGCAGCGCCGCTCCGCACGGCATTCGCGGTCGTCCGCGATGCGCGCCGTGGCCGGAATCCGTCGTTGTCCGGAAAGCGCTGACGCGCCCGGACCCACCTTCCTCGTACATCCTGTCTGCCCCCGTTATGTTCCGCCGCTGCTTTTCGAGACATGACTCAAGGCACGCGTCACGGCTGCCGGCCCACCCTCCGGCGCCACGATTCGGCCATAGTAGCTCTTGGTTAATCTGGCGCAATCCACAAGAAACCTCAGGCCTACAAAAAGAAAAGCCGCCGGACGGCTTGCGTCGCGGCGGCTTCTCTGAGTCGGGTTGGGCGCCGGGGTGGCGTCAGTAGCGGTAATGCTCTGGCTTGTAAGGGCCCTGCTGGGTCACGCCGATATAGGCAGCCTGATCTTCGGAGAGGGTCGAGAGCCTTGCGCCGAGCTTGCCGAGATGCAGACGTGCAACTTTCTCGTCGAGATGCTTGGGCAGAACATAGACTTCGTTCTGGTACTGTTCACCCTTGGTGAAGAGTTCGATCTGCGCGAGCGTCTGGTTGGTGAACGATGCCGACATGACGAAGCTCGGGTGCCCGGTCGCGTTGCCGAGATTGAGGAGACGGCCTTCCGACAGGAGCAGCATGCGGTTCCCCTTCGGGAACTCGACCATGTCGACCTGCGGCTTGATGTTCGTCCATTTCAGGTTCTTCAGCGCGGTGACCTGAATCTCGTTGTCGAAATGCCCGATATTGCCGACGATGGCCATGTCCTTCATCTCGCGCATGTGCTCGATGCGGATGATGTCCTTGTTGCCGGTGGTGGTGATGAAGATGTCGGCGGATGAGACGACATCCTCGAGCTGCACCACCTCGAACCCGTCCATCGCCGCCTGCAGCGCACAGATCGGGTCGATCTCGGTGACCTTGACGCGGGCGCCGGCGCCCTGGAGCGAGGCGGCCGAGCCCTTGCCGACGTCGCCGTAGCCGCAGACCACCGCGACCTTGCCGGCCATCATGACGTCGGTGGCGCGGCGGATGCCGTCGACCAGCGATTCCTTGCAGCCATACTTGTTGTCGAATTTCGACTTGGTGACGCTGTCGTTGACGTTGATCGCCGGGAAGGGCAACAGGCCCTTCTTCTGCAGCTGGTAGAGACGGTTGACGCCGGTCGTGGTCTCCTCGGTGACGCCCTTGATGGCGTCGCGCTGCCTGGTGAAGAAGCCGGGCGACATCGCCATGCGCTTCTTGATCTGCGCGACGAAGATCTCCTCTTCCTCGTTGGTCGGGTTGGACAGGACGTCCTCGCCGGCCTCGGCGCGAGCGCCCGTGAGGATGTACATCGTGGCGTCGCCGCCATCGTCGAGGATCATGTTCGTCGGCTGGCCGTCGGACCATTGGAAGATCTGGTCGGTGTAGGTCCAGTAGTCCTCGAGCGTCTCGCCCTTGATGGCGAAGACCGGGATGCCGGCGGCGGCGATCGCGGCGGCGGCGTGGTCCTGGGTGGAGAAGATGTTGCACGAGGCCCAGCGGACCTCGGCGCCCAGTGCCGTCAGCGTCTCGATCAGCACCGCTGTCTGGATCGTCATGTGCAGCGAGCCGGTGATCCGGGCGCCCTTGAGCGGCTTTTCGTCGCCGAACTCCTCGCGGCAGGCCATCAGGCCCGGCATTTCGGTCTCGGCGATGTCGATTTCCTTGCGGCCATAATCCGCGAGGGCGATGTCCTTGACGACGTAGTCGTTGGCCATGAGTGCGTCCATCCGTTTGAAGATCTGGTGCGGGCGTCGAGCCGCGACCGCTGGCCGCCGATCTACCAGCGCGCAGTCCTCCCGGCAAGAGGACATAAACATTTGCTTATATCTTGATCACCCGCTCCGGCGTGATCGGCTCTTCCGGCTACCACCGCTTTCGCGCTAGCCTCTTCGTCCTGTCGAAGCGGGGGAGCGGAGAATGCGAGTGCGGACGGCCCTGGCGGCGGCAACGGCGGCTTCCTTCCTGCTCGCGCCGGGCAGCGACCTCATGGCGCAGGGCGCGACCTCCTCTGTGACGCGCCCGATGCCGGCGAGCTTCAGCGATCTGGCGCTGCCCTACACGCCCTACCTCTTCGACCTCGCCGTCTATGCCGGGCGCAGCGTCGCCCGCATCACCTATCGCTCGCGGCGCTACGACCCGGTGACCCGCGCTCTCGTCGTCACCGGGCTCCGGATCGAGCGGGACGATTTCTCAGCTGGGATCGGGCAGATGCGGATCGCGGCGGATGGCGCGGTGTACGAGGATCTGGCGATCGACACGCGCGCCCTGCCGCTCGATCGCGAGATCCGCGAGGCGCTGCAGCGCCTCGACCGGGAGACCGTCACCGGCGACGTCGTCGTCACCGTGACGTCCGACGTCGCCGCGGCGGATTACGACGTCACGGTCTCCCTGCGGGCCGAAGGCATCGGCACGCTCGACGTCGGCGCGGACCTCGCGGGCTTCCACGTGCTGGCGCCGCTCGAAGGCGGCGCAGAGGGGGATGGCTCCGGGACGCCCGTCATTGTCGGGCAGCTCCGGTCCGGACGGGTCGCTTTCGTCGATGCGGGGCTCGCCGCCGTTCTCTACGACATGGCGGGTGCCCGACAGGGCCTCTCCGGCGATCAGGCGCGCGGTGCCGTCGCCATGATGGCCGGGATCGGCGTCGCGTCGCTGGTCTCCGGGGTGGCCGGCGGCGTCGGGCCGCAGCTGCAGCAGATGGCGCAGGTCTGGTCGGCAGCGGTGCAGGCGTTTCTCGGACGGCCGGACCGGCTCGACGTGACCTTCGATCCGGCGGAGCCGTTCGACCTGTCGCGCCTGACCGACGGCGAGCTGAGCGAGGCGGACCTTCTCGACCTCAACCCGTCGGCCGTCGCCGGGAGGATCGAGCCCCAGCCCCTGCGCGATCCTGCTTTGCTTGTGGCGGAAGGGGCGCCGGCGGAGGCGGTGCTGGCGGCGGCCGAGGCCTTGCTCGAGGGACGCGGCGTGCCGCAGGACGTGGGGCGCGTCGTCACGCTGGTGCTGCCGCTGGTCGGCAGCGACGACAGCCGGGCGATGGCGCTGCTTGCGCGGGCGCTGGCCGTCGATCCGGGCGCGACCATTCCCCAGGACGCCCTGACAAACGCCTATGTCGCACTGCTGATCGCCCGAGCCGAGGGGCTGCCGGTCGAGGACACCGGTCTCGACGCGCTGCGCGGCCGGCTGAGCCCGGAAGAGATCGTCGCCTCGGAGGACCAGGCGGTCCAGCGCTGGCGAACGAAGCCGCTCGGGCAGGAGCAGAAGCGCGTCGAGGTGGCGGCCTTCGAGGCGCAGGACTGGGCCATGGTGCGGCGATACGCCTATGCCTACTACGAGGGCGTCTCGATGCCGCGTAACCTGCTGCGCGCCTATGGCTGGGCTTCGATCGCGGCGGCGGGCGGCGACCGGCTGGCGACGCGCCTGCGGGACGATCTCTCACGGGCCGCCGGCACGGGCATGGTGGCGCTCCCGATCGATCAGGCGCGCCGGGCCACCGACGATCTCTGGCGGCTGCTGGTGAGTGAATCGAGCGGAGGCGTCGCGCCGGCGACGCCCGCGAACGGGGAGGCCGGCGGCGGCGATCCGGCACCGCCCACGTCGTCCGGTCCGACGCCCGAGGAGCAGGCGCCCCCGGCCGGCAACTGACCGGCGCCGTGGCGGGTCAGCAATCCTCGCCGAAGCGATTGGCGACGAGCGCCTCGATCGCGTCGAGCGCCTCCGCAGCCTCGGCGCCGGCGGCCGTCACCTCGATCGTGCATCCTTGGCTCGCCGCCAGCATCATCAGCCCCATGATCGACTGGCCGCCGACGGACAGCCCGTCGCGGGTGATCGTCAGTTCCGCCTCGTAGCTTTCTGCGGTCTGCACGAAGCGCGCCGAGGCCCGGGCATGCAGGCCGCGGCGATTGACGATCGTCAGGATGCGGGCGCCGGGGGAAGAGTGGCGCACGCTCCGCTCCGGCCCGTCGCCGCAGCAGGGCCCGTCCTTCCCGCCGGCTCTTGCCGGTTCACTTTCCGCTGAGGACACGGCTCGCCACGTTGATGTATTTGCGTCCGGCCTCCTGGGCTTCCGCGAGCGCCTGCGCGATCGGCTTTTCCTGCCGCACGCTGGCCAGCTTGATCAGCATCGGCAGGTTCACGCCGGCAAGGACATCGACCCTCGTTCCGTCCATGACGGATATCGCGAGATTCGACGGCGTGCCGCCGAACATGTCGGTCAGGATGATCACCCCGTCGCCGCGCTCGGCCCGGGCCACCGCCTCGACGATATCCACCCGCCGCTGCTCCATGTCGTCTTCCGGTCCGATCGATATGGTCTCGAAGGCCTCCTGCGGGCCGACGACGTGTTCGACCGCGTGGCGGAACTCGTCGGCAAGCCGGCCATGGGTGACAAGCACCAGTCCGATCATGCGGCGACGGCTCCGGTTGTCTGGCGGGGCATCCGGCGAGTTCTCCTGACCTGCGACCGGGCGCCGCCCGCCTGAGGGCGGTGCAGACAGGCCGGCACATAAGCGCGCATCCTCACCATCTGCCAGCCAATGTGCAAGTTAAATGATCACCATGTTAGGCCGTTCCGCATCGTCCGGCTCAGCCGCCCGGCGGACCCGCGCCGAGCGCGAGAGACACCAGCACGTCGGCGCCGAAGGCGGCCGATCGCGCCGGCAGGCGGATCCTGCGGATCGTCGCGTCCGAAATCGTCACCGCTTCCTCCGTCTCCTCGGGCATCCGCTCGATCGCACTCGGGTCGCTGAGGTCGACCACCAGCGAGAGCGGCGCGACGTCGATCGTGCGTTCGTTGACGATGCCGACCCCCGAAATCTCGATGAGCCCGCGCAGCGAAGCTGGCGCGGACAGGACGAGCCCGGCGGTGCCCGTGCCGATCAGAACCCTGTCGTCGGCGACCAGCCGGCTGTCGAGGCCGAGCGAGGCAGCACGCCGCAACGTCGAAAGGCAGAGCGCCGATTTGCCGCTGCGGGCCGGGCCGCGCACCAGGATGCCCATGGAGCCGACCAGGATCGCCGAGCCGTGGACGTTCGGGGTCTCGCTCATTCGGCGGGCAGCGACACGATGAAGCGGGCGCCGGCGATGCCGTTGGGCGCCGCGGGATCGGGAAGGTTCTCAGCGCGGATCGTCCCGCCATGCGCTTCGACGATCTGTCGGCTGATCGACAGGCCGAGGCCGGAATTCTGGCCGAACGCTTCGCCGGCCGGGCGATCGGTATAGAAGCGCTCGAAGATCCGGTCGATGAACTCGGCCTGGATGCCGGGCCCGTTGTCCTCGACGGTGGCGATCACGCGCTGCCCGCGCCGGCGCAGCGAGACCTTGATCCGCCCGTTGTCGGCTGGGACAAAGGAGCGGGCGTTCTCGATGAGGTTGGTGAACACCTGGCTGAGCCGCAGATCGTGCCCGGTCACGGTGTAGCCGCCCTTGGCGGAAGCCGGGAGCGCCTGGGCCTCCATGGTGATCGCGACGACACGCTCGTCCCGGCTGTGGTTGCGCGCCCCGTCGACGACGGACCGCAAAAGCGCCGCGAGATCGACCTTGGCGGCGATCTGCCGTGCCAGTTCGGCGTCCAGCCGCGACGCGTCGGAAATGTCGGTGATCAGCCGGTCGAGCCGGCGCACGTCGTGTTGGATGATCTCCAGAAGTCGCTCGCGCGAGGCCTCGTTGCGGGCGAGCGGCAGCGTCTCAACAGCGCTGCGCAGCGACGTCAGCGGGTTCTTCAACTCGTGCGAGACGTCGGCCGCGAAGGACTCGATCGCGTCCATCCGCGCATAGAGCGCGTTGGTCATGCCGCGGAGCGCGGTGGCGAGATTGCCCACCTCGTCGGCACGGTCGCCGAAATCGGGGATGGCGGCGCGCTCGTTCACCCCCCGTCGCACCCTGATCGCGGCAGCCGAGAGCCGGCGCAGCGGCGTCGCGATGGTCGAGGCGAGCAGCGTCGACAGGACGATGACCACCACGGCCGCCACGGCGAAGACGCGCACGATGGCCATGCGCTCCGCCTGGACGATCTTGTCGATGTCGCCGCCTTGGGTGGACAGGAGCAGGACCCCGAGCACCGCGCGGAACCGCTGGATTGGCACCGCCACGGAAACGATCAGCTCGCCGCCCTCCGTCGCCCGCACGACGCTTGCCGGCCCGCCGGTGAGGGCGTTCATCACCTCGGGATAGGCGGTGCCGGAGCCACCTGGTGTCTCGCGATAGACCGGCAGGTCGCTGCGCTGGAACAGCGACTGGACGTAGTCGACGGCCTGATCGAGGAAGCTCACCTCCTCGTCGGCGACGGGCGGCAGGTCGTAGCGCAGGATCTGGCCGCGCGAATAGAGGTGACGGGAATCGAGGATCAGGTTCGCGTCGCGGTCGTAGAGCCGTGCGCGGGTCCGGGTCGGCGAGATCAGGCGGCGCAGCAGGGGCGCCACCCGTTCCGGGTTGATCGGGAATTCGAGGCTGTCGGCGGTGTCGGGCGTCGGCGCCAGCGTATCGCCCGCCTGCAGTTCGAGCAGCCGCTCCGGATCGAGCGTGATGGAGTTGGTCTCGACCGTCGCCGAGGAGGCGATGGCGCTGGCGATGATCTCGCCCTGGGTCAAGAGGCTCTCCACCCGCGCGTCGATCAGCCCGGCGCGGAACTGGTTGAGATAGAGGATGCCGGACACCAGCACGATCAGTGCGACGAGGTTGAGGAAGACGATGCGCCGCGTCAGCGACGAGAAGATCGTATGGCCGAGAGCCCATCGAATGCGGTAGAGCACGCGCCGGATGAACGGCAGCCGCCGCAGGCGCTTGCGCATGACGGCGTCGCGCGGCGGCCGCCTTACGCCCGCACGCCTGCCTTCGTCTTCACCTGAACCCGAGATCGATACCATTGGCGGCCTTCGCCCGGCCTCACGTTTCCCGGAAGCGATAGCCGACGCCGTAGAGCGTCTCGATCATGTCGAAATCGTCGTCGATCGCCTTGAACTTCTTGCGCAGCCGCTTGATGTGACTGTCGATGGTGCGGTCGTCGACGTAGACCTGCTCGTCATAGGCCGCGTCCATCAGCGCGTCGCGGCTCTTCACCACGCCCGGTCGCTGGGCGAGGGAATGCAGGATCAGGAACTCGGTCACCGTCAGCGTCACCGGCCGGCCCATCCAGGTGCAGGTGTGGCGTTCCTGATCCATCACCAGCTGGCCGCGCTCGAGCGAGGATTCCGGGGTGGCGTTCGGGCTCTTTCCGCCAGTCTCTCGCGGCTGGCCGCGGCGCAGGATCGCCCGCACCCGCTCGACCAGGAGGCGCTGCGAGAACGGTTTGCGGATATAGTCGTCGGCGCCCATCTTGAGGCCGAACAGCTCGTCGATCTCCTCGTCCTTCGAGGTCAGGAAGATCACCGGCAGGTCGGATTTCTGCCGCAGCCGGCGGAGCAGTTCCATGCCGTCCATGCGCGGCATCTTGATGTCGAAGATCGCCAGCTGGGGCGGCCGCGACTGCAGCCCTTCGAGGGCGGACGCGCCATCCGTGTAGGTCTCGACCCGGTAACCCTCGCTCTCGAGGGCGATCGAAACCGAAGTGAGGATGTTCCTGTCGTCGTCGACAAGAGCGATCGTGGGCATTGCGGTCTTCTCCAGTTTCCATCCTCCCGGCGGTGGCAGGTTGTCCGGAAGGCAGGCCGGCGCCCGGATCGGCGGCACCTGCCGGTCGTTGCCGACATGTCAGACGGCGCGACTCGCGTCATCAATCTGCGCTAAATGTGGCGGGAAGCGAAGATTACAAAGACGTAACGTCACCTTTCCGCGCCGATTCCCGCACATTTCGGCCTGCAGCCAGCGGTCTCGTCGCTGACGCAGGAAGGCATCCATCCCCGTAGCAAGGCCATGGTCCGCCACAAAGTTCCGGTAAAGCACTTACGCAAGGATCTGCGGCATCTGCTCCAGCATCGAACCGATTGAATCGTCCCCGATGCGAGCTAAATCGATTAACTACCTGTGAGCGTTAAGGAAATCCGCGCATGACAGCTTGATGAACGCGGGTTGTCGCAGTATCTAGCAGCGAGCAGCGGCTTCCCGCCGGCAGCACGCGATATCTATGGGAGACGACGGTGGACGAGATCGGCACGCGCAATCCGGACAGCGGCATCGAGACGACGGGGCTGGAGGGCGTTTCCTCCCTGCGGTGGAACCTGCCCTCGGCCGAACTGGTCGAAACGGCGATCCGGCGCGGCGAGGGGCGGCTCACGGCACATGGGGCGCTCGTGGTGACCACCGGCCGCCACACCGGCCGCTCTCCCCGGGACAAGTTCGTCGTCCGGGACGAATCCACCGAGGACGTCGTTTGGTGGGACAACAACAAGCCGATGGAGCCGGCGGCCTTCGAGCGGCTCTACGACGACTTCAAGGAACATGCGCGCGGCCGCGACCTGTTCGTCCAGGACCTGATCGGCGGCGCCGATGCCGGCAACGCCATCCGCGTGCGCGTCGTCACCGAATATGCCTGGCATGCGCTCTTCATCCGCAATCTGCTGATCCGGCCGACGGTCGAGCAACTGGCCGACTTCGTGCCGGACATGACGATCATCGATCTCGCCTCCTTCAAGGCCGATCCCGATCGTCACGAATGTCGCAGCGAGACCGTCATCGGCTGCGATCTCACGCGCAACATCGTGCTGATCGGCGGGACGACCTATGGCGGGGAGATGAAGAAGTCGGTCTTCACCGCCCTCAACTTCCAACTGCCGGCGCGCGGCGTCATGCCGATGCACTGCTCGGCCAATGTCGGGCCGGACGGCGACGTCGCGATCTTCTTCGGCCTGTCCGGCACCGGCAAGACGACGCTCTCCGCCGATCCGGCGAGGACGCTGATCGGCGACGACGAGCACGGCTGGGGCGAGGACGGCATCTTCAATTTCGAGGGCGGCTGCTACGCCAAGACCATAAATCTGTCGCCAAAGGCGGAGCCGGAGATCTTCGCGACGACGCGCCGTTTCGGCACCGTGCTGGAGAACGTCGTCCTCGACCGCGACCTCGTGCCGGACTTCGCCGACGGCTCGCTGACCGAGAACACCCGCGCGGCCTATCCGCTGGACTTCATCCCGAACGCCAGCGAGAGCGGGCGCGGCGGCCATCCGAAGAACATCATCATGCTGACGGCGGACGCCTTCGGCGTGATGCCGCCGATCGCCCGGCTGACGCCGGCCGAGGCGATGTATCACTTCCTTTCCGGCTACACCGCCAAGGTAGCCGGCACCGAGAAGGGTGTCACCGAACCGGAGGCGACCTTCTCCACCTGCTTCGGCGCGCCCTTCATGCCCCGCCATCCGTCCGAATACGGCAATCTCCTGCGTGACCTCATCGCGCGGCACGAGGTCGATTGCTGGCTGGTCAATACCGGCTGGACAGGGGGCGCCTACGGCACCGGTCATCGCATGCCGATCGGCGTGACGCGGACGCTGCTGGCCGCCGCCCTCGACGGCAGCCTGAAGAACGCCGAGTTCCGCACCGATCCGAATTTCGGCTTCCAGGTGCCGGTCGAAGTGGAGGGCGTCGATAGCGCGATCCTCGATCCCCGCTCCACCTGGGCCGATACCGCGGCCTACGACGCGCAGGCTCGCAAGCTGGTCGAGATGTTCCGCCGCAACTTCGAGAAGTTCGAGCAGCACGTCGACCGTGACGTCATGGACGCCGCGCCGAACCTGCCGCTCGCCGCCGAATAGTCCTGGCTCGCGCCGCCGGCTCCCGCGAAGAAGGGGCCGGCGGATAACACCTCGTGGCGGCGGCTCCCTTCGGCGCCGTTTTTCGGCTATCTCCCTGGCTCCGGGCGGCGTCCGCCGCACGCGCAAGGAGTGACGTCCTGCCATGGCAGCCGCGAACGATCTTCAGGTGACCAACCGGGTGATCATCCCCGAGTCCGATCTCGAGGAGCAGTTCATCCGTGCCGGCGGTCCGGGCGGTCAGAACGTCAACAAGGTCTCGACGGCGGTCCAGTTGCGCTTCCAGGCGTCCCGCTGCGAGGCCGTGCCTCCCGACGCCCTGCGGCGGCTCATCCGGCTGGCCGGCCGCCGGGCCACCAAGGACGGCGACATCCTGATCGAGGCCTCGCGCTTCCGCAGCCAGGACCGCAACCGCGAGGATGCCCGCGAGCGCCTCGCCGAGCTCGTTCGCGAGGCGCTGAAGCCGCCGCCCCCGCCACGGCGCAAGACCAAGCCGACCCGCGGCTCCGTCGAGCGACGGCTGAAGGCCAAGAAGGGCCGCGGCGACGTCAAGCGGATGCGCGGCCCGGTCGGCGACTGAGCCGTGACTGGGGTCCTCGCGCGTCGCGGTGTTACCCCTGATGAGGGGGCGTCGCGAGCAGTCGCGCGCGAGCATCCGCCTCAGGCGCAGCCGTCTCGGCGCGCTCATATCTGTGTGATGCGCGCCTCATATCGGCGAGAGGCGCGGGCAAACGGGTGTAGCGTGACCATATGAGCCTGTGGACGGTGGCCGGCCGCCACTCGCCATGAGGGAGACGATCATGACCAGACGCAATTTTCTGATGAGCGGCGCGGCTCTCGCAACGACGGCGATCGGCGGCGGCTTCCTGTTCCGCTCCTACTCGGTCAATGCCGCCGAGGGCCAGTTTCCCGTCAGCCTGACGCCGGAGGAGTGGCGCGAGCGCCTTACCCCGCAGCAATTCGCGGTCCTGCGCGAGGAGGCGACGGAACGGCCGTTCTCGAGCGAACTCAACGACAACAAGCAGAGCGGGCTTTATGCCTGCGCCGGCTGCGACACGCCGGTCTATTCCTCCGAAACGAAGTTCGATTCAGGCACCGGCTGGCCGAGCTTTTGGGCGCCGCTGTCCGACGAGGCGGTGGCGACGCGGACCGACTACCGGCTGATCTATCCCCGCACCGAGGTCCATTGCGCCACCTGCGGCGGCCATCTCGGTCATATCTTCGACGACGGCCCGGCGCCGACCGGCAAGCGGCACTGCCTGAACGGCGTGGCGCTGGCCTTCAGGCCGGGGGCGACGCAGTCGGCCTCCTGATCCGTCGGCGCCGTTGGCGTTTGCGAAACCTGTTTGCGCGACCATGCGAGCGGGTTTCGGCAACGGATTGAAGCGGCAAGGGTGAAACGCCATATGAGCAGGGTCAAGGAGAGACGGTGCCGCTGAAGGGCCGCCTTTCCGGCAAGTCGCTTGTCAAAGGACTTTGAACACTCATGAGTCGTACGACGCCATTCTCCAGCCCCTTGCTGCTCGGCTTCGACAGCGTCGAGAAGACGCTGGAGCGCATAGCCAAGGCCGGTGAGGGCTATCCGCCCTACAATATCGAGAGAATCCGCGAATCTGGCTCGGCCGATGCGCCCCAGGATCTGATCCGCATCACGCTGGCCGTCGCCGGCTTCCGTCCGGAGGATCTCGAGGTGACCACCGAGGAGAACCAGCTCCTGATCCGCGGCCGGCAGAACGACGACGCCGAACGGGAGTTCCTCCACCGCGGGATTGCCGCTCGGCAGTTCCAGAAATGCTTTCTCCTGGCGGAGGGAATGCGGATCATCGGCGCGCAGCTCAAGAACGGCCTTCTGCTCATCGACCTCGCCAAGCCCGAACCGGAGCGGATCGTCCGGAAAATCGAGATCGCGGTCCACGAATGACCGGGTCTCGCGTTGGCCTTGAAAGGAAACGTCATGATGATTGACCACGACATCGCTATCAGCGAGGCCGATCTGGCTGCTATCGGCGAGGGCGATCTGGCCTATCTGCGTCAGATGTCGTCCGACGATATTCGCGCCCGCTTCCCGACCGCCCAGGCCATCCGACCGGGACTGAGGCTCTGGGCGCTGTTCTCCGCCGACGGCACGCCGCTTGCGGTCTCCGACGACCGCGGCAGCATTCTGGCCAGTGCGAACGAGAACGAGTTGCAGACGGTCAGCATCCACTGATCTCTGCCTGAACGAGGCGCTTCGAAAGAGGCGGGCGTCGCCAGCGGCACGCCCGCCTCTTTCATGTCCGCCCGCCTTTTTAATGTCCGGAGGAGGGTTACCGGTCGGCCCGGGTGCCGTTGCCGGCAGTCCTCAGGCAGCGTTCTGCGCCGAGGCGCTGGTCATCAGCGCGTAGATCGAGCCGGCGTCCCGCGACGCACGGATCTGCGCTACCGTCTCGGGGTTGCGCAGCAGGCGGGCGACCTTGGACAGCGCCTTGAGGTGGTCGGCACCCGAGCCCTCCGGTGCCAGGAGCAGGAAGACGAGGTCGACGGGCTGGTCGTCCAGCGCGTCGAACTCCACCGGCCGGCTCAGCCGCGCGAACACCCCGACGATGTGGTCGAGACCCTCGAGCTTGCCGTGGGGGATGGCGATGCCGTTGCCGACGCCTGTCGAGCCCAGCTTCTCGCGCTGCAGAATCGTCTCGAAGATCTCGCGCTCCGCCCGGCCCGTGAGCTCGGCGGCCTTTTCGGCCAGCTCCTGCAGTACCTGCTTCTTGGAGTTGGAGCGCAGACTCGGCAGGATGGCAGCCGGCTCGATGAGCGTCTCGAAATCCATTGCTGAACTGCCTCTTGCTGCGGAGCGCGCCATAGTGGCCGGCCAAGCTTGCGCGGCGCTCACGCGTCGCCGGCTCCGCCGTAGGTCGACGGATCCACCCAGCCGTAATTGCCGTCCGACCGGCGGAAGACGATGTTGATGTCCCCCGACTTGGCGTTGCGGAAAAGCACGACGGGTCCGTCCTGCCTGTCGAGTTGCATCACCGCTCCGGCGACGGAGAGCGTGCCGACTTTGAGCGTCGTCTCGGCGATGATGGCCGGAGCATAATCCTCCGGAACCTCTTCTTCCTCGTCGGGGATCGCGGCCATCACCGAGTAGGTCATGTCGCGCTGCTGCCCGTTGGCGTGGAGATGGTGATCCTTCAGGCGCCGCTTGTAGCGCCGCAGGCGCTTCTCGATGCGCTCGGCCGCGTCCGCGAAACAAGCCTCCGGGTCGTGCGCCTGACCGGCGGCCTGGAAGACCACGCCGGTGTCCAGATGCACGGTGCAATCCGTCGAATAGCGGGGGCCGTCCTTGGAAACGACGACCGTGCCCGAGAAATTACCGTCGAAATATTTGTCCACGGCATCGCCCAGCCGCTGCTCGATCCGCGTGCGAAACGCCTCGCCGACGTCCATGTGCTTGCCCGAAACGCGAATGCTCATGCGAAAACTCCCTTGCGGTGACTGTCGCACCGTTTCTGCCCTAAACGAGAGGAACGTCTGGCGACGTCCTTAGATGCCGGTCCGGTCATCAATTTCGTCGGCGGCTGGAAGGGTCGGCATGCGGAACCCCGTTGGAGAAGTGGCGCCTTCTAGGAATGATCGTCCGGGGTGTCAACGTGACCTCCCGGCGTCGGACAGGGGCGGCGGGACCGGCGCCATGCCTCAACCTGCCAGCCGGCGCGCGTTCATCTCGCGTCGGCGCTGGATCGACGAGGGGATTCCCAGCGCCTCGCGATATTTCGCCACGGTGCGGCGGGCGAGGTCGATACCCTCGTCTCGCAGCACCGCGGCTATGTCGTCGTCGGACATCACCTTGCCTTGGGTCTCAGCGTCGATCAGCAGCTTGATCCGGTGCTTCACGCTTTCCGCCGAATGCGCGTCGCCCCCGTTGGCCGAGGCGATCGCCACCGTGAAGAAGAACCGCATGTCGAACGTGCCGCGGGGCGTCGAGATGAACTTGCTGGCGGTGACGCGGCTGACCGTGGATTCGTGCATTCCGATCGCCTCGGCGACCGACATCAGGGTCATCGGCCGCAATCCGCCGATGCCGCGGGTCAGGAAGCCGTCCTGGCGCCGGACGATCTCGCTCGCCACCTTGACGATCGTCTTCGCCCGCTGGTCGAGCGAGCGGATCAGCCAGTTCGCCGACTGATGGCACTCGCCGATGAAGGTGCGATCCTCGTCCGAGAGGCGGCCGCGGCGGACGACATTGAGGTAGTCGTTGTCCACCAGGACGCGCGGCAGCGCCTCCGGGTTGAGTTCGACCCGCCACCCGCCGTCGGGCGCCGCCGTCACCAGGACGTCCGGAACGATGGCCTCGGGGCCGTGATGGTCGAAGGCGTGGCCGGGCTTTGGATCGAGGCCACGGATCTCGGCGAGGATCTCCATCAGCCCCGATTCGTCCTCGCCGGTCAGGCGGCGCAGTGCCGCGAAGTCCCGCCGCGCCAGAAGGTCGAGATGGGCCAGCACGGTGCGCATCACGGGGTCGAGCCGGTCCCGGCGCTGCAACTGGATCGCGAGGCACTCGGACAGGTCGCGGGCGAACAGACCGGCGGGCGTCGCCTCGCGCTGCAGCTGCGCCAGCACCCGCTCGACCGTGGCGACATCCGTGCCCAGTCCCGCCGCGACGTTCTCCGCCGAACCCTGCAGGTAGCCGTTCTCGTCGAGATGCTCGACCATGGCCTCGCCGAGCTTGCGCTCGAGGCCGGGCCGCAGGGCATCGGCCACCTCGCCGAGGGCATGGCCATGCAGCGACAACCGGCGTTCGGCGAGATCGTCGATGCTGAAATCGCCGTCCGCGGCGATGATCCGGCCTTCGCCGCGCATCGCCGGGGTGCGGCCGCCCGGCGCTCCTGCGCCGGCTTCGTCCTCGCCGCCCGTGAAGCCGCTCTCATAGGCGGCGTTGTCGCTTTCCGTGCCGGTGACCGGACGCTCGGCCGCCGCTTCCGGCAATGCTGGCGGTATAGGCGTATCGGCGAGATCGCCGGGCTTTGCCGGCTCGCAGGAAAGGAGCGGATTCCGCTCCATCTCGGTCTCGACGAAACTCTGCAGCTCCAGCTGGCTGTACTGCAGGAGACGGATCGACTGCAGAAGCTGGGGTGTCATCACCAGCGACTGGGTTTGCCGCATCTGCAGTCGGGCCGTTAGTGCCATGAACCGTCGATCAACTCGTCTGGAACCGGTCGGATCGCCCTGCGGCGGCCCGCGGCGGACCGGACGCCCTCCCCCTGTCCCGCACGATTGCGGGTGACGGCGTCATCGGCCCATCAAAGCGGCTGTCGAACTTGGTTGTCAATCGGAACCGCTCGGGCGCTGCTGACACACGCGTCAGAAGCTGAACTGATCGCCCAGATAGAACCGGCGCACGTCTACATTGTCGACGATCTGCTGCGGGCTGCCATGCGTGAGGACGGCGCCGGCATGCATGATGTAGGCCCGGTCGATCAGCCCCAGCGTCTCGCGGACGTTGTGGTCGGTGATCAGGACGCCGATGCCGCGCTTGGTCAGATGCCTGACGAGGCCCTGGATGTCGGAGACCGCGATCGGGTCGACGCCGGCGAACGGCTCGTCGAGCAGCATGAAGGTCGGCTTGGTGGCCAGCGCCCGCGCGATCTCGCAGCGCCGCCGTTCGCCGCCCGAGAGCGACGTGGAGGCCTGCTTGCGCAGG
>DASYHY010000155.1:0-2371 GCA_036252795.1 Aurantimonas sp.
ACATGAAAGGCACTCCGCAACTTGACTGAAAGGTCAATCGTCGCAGGCAGCCTTCGTTCCCGCAGCTTCTGTACCCGACGCCCGCACGACGAAGCCTCCAGGGCGATCGCTACTGCAGTCCGGCGGCGTCCACGACGCCGCGGGCGCAGCCGCCCTCGGCTGCAGGCGCATTCGCGATCAGCGCGCCGATGTCGGCGTCCGGCGAAATCTCGCCCGAGAGCCCGACCACCAGCTCGACGATGATGCGCCGCCCGCCGTCGTCGGCGCAGGAGACCCGCACCCGCTCGCCGGTGCCCGCGCCGAACGCTGCGTCGAAGGCAGCCCGGATCTCGTCCCGCGTCACCTGTTGGCCGATCCGCCCGGCGAACAGCGCCCGCACGGGCGACGCGTTCACCGCCGCCAGGACGAGCAGCGAGTCGGCGTAGTATTCCTCGGGGTCGGTACCGTAGCAGGTGCCGTGCTTCACCCATTCGTGCCGCTCGAGCCCCGAACGCACGCCGGGCATCGCCTCATCGAGCGCGGCCTCGGTTCGGGGCGAAAGCGCCAGTGGCGGCAGGTCGGTCCAGCGACCTGCCCGGTCCTTGTCCACGGCCTCGGCCGAAATGCCGCAATAGTCCAGGCCGCGCGGCTGCGGCCAGAGCCCGTGCAGCGAGAAGTGCGTCGCCTCGCGTCTTTCGGCGGTCTGCCGGGCGCATTCCGGCCTGGACGGCCGGGTCTCGCAGAAGGCCGGCTGCCAGCTGATCGCGATGGCGAGGTCGGGATGGGCCCGGCCGGAAGCCCCCTCGTCGGCCGCGGCGGGTTCCGCGCCGCCGCCCGCCGAAGCCTCTCCGGTCGCGGGCGAGGCCGCCCGCTCGGCGCAGCTCTTGGCGATCCAGCGTCGGGCCGGTTCGGCTTCCGGCACCTCAACCAGATAGTGCGTGCCGTTCGCCCGGTTCTCGCCGATCAGCCGGTAGGAGCGCGCGATGGCCAACGTGACGGCACCGGGGTTGGCGTCGCTGCGGATCGCCGGCGTTGCCGGACAATCCGAGCGGGCGACGACGACACCGTCGAGCGGCACCTGTGCCTGCGCGCTCCCGAGCGGCAGCAACAGCCCGATCCAAGCCGCCCCGATGATCGATCGTCGCATCAGCCGTCGCTCCCGGTCTGCTCGCCTACGCCCTTCGCGGAGCATAGCGCTTCGGCCCCGCGGCCGCGAGCGATGGCGTCACGCGATGGCGGCGCCTGCCGGCCGAAGACCGGCGGCCTGAGCCTCCGTCTCGACCCGGCCGCAGCCGATCGCCACCCAGCGCAGCGGCGGTCCGGCGTTGGGCAATTCCATCAGATAATGCGTCGCGGGATCGGCGGTGCGCGCCAGCAGGCGGTACTCGCGGCCAGGCTCGGTGGCGACAGCCCCCGGATTGTCGACCGCTCCGATCTCGGGCAGCGCCGGACAGCGGGCCTCTGCAATCAAGCGGCCGGTCATCGGCACCTGCGCAAGCGCAGTGCCGGCGGTCGGTCCGAGCAAGGCGGCAAGACAGGCTGAGACGAGAAGGAGCAGGCGCATGCCCCCGCGCTAGCAGGGCGATGGGGCGGGAACAAGGACGGGCGCCCGATCCCGCCGCTCCCGCCCCGGGTCCCGGCTGCGGCAACTGCCGCGCTTCGCCCTGTCTGCCCCGTCGCCCGGCCCTATCTCCGCCGCCAGCAATGCGGTAACGGCAAGCTGATGTTCGACCACCAGGCCACCATCGACAGCCGCTCCGGCGCAGCGCTCCATGTCTACAGCCGCAAGGCGGCGGCCACGCCCCGCGGCATCGTCCTGATCTTCCACGGCCTGGCCGAGCACGCGGGCCGCTACGCAAGGCTTGCCGGCGAACTCGCAGATGCCGGCTACCACGTCTTCGCGCACGACCATCGCGGCCACGGCTCTACCGTCGCTGCCGACGCGGTCCTTCGCCGCTTCGCCCGCAAGGGCGGGGCCGAGAAGGTGATGCTGGACTGCCGGTCGCTCCACGTCCACGCCCGCACGAATCATCCCGGCCTGCCAGTGGCTGTCTTGGGCCATTCGATGGGCGGGATCATCGCCATGAACTACGGCGAGCGTCACGGTGCCGATCTGGCGGGCCTCGCCGTCTGGAACGCCGATCTCTCGACCGGGCTGGAGGAGCGCATCGGCCGCGCCGCCCTGAAGGTCGAGAGGGCGCTGAAGGGCTCGGACGTGCCAAGCCGCCTCCTGCAGCGCGCCACGTTCGATGCCTGGGGCAAGGCCATCGAGCCGCGCCGCACCATGTTCGACTGGCTGTCGCACGATCCGGCCGCGGTCGACGCCTATATCGCCGACCCGCTCTGCGGCTTCTCGCCCAGCGTCTCGATGATGGAGGACGTGCTGTCGCTG
>DASYHY010000156.1:0-1855 GCA_036252795.1 Aurantimonas sp.
ACGCCTTCGTAGTCCGTGGTGAAAGGCTTATCGAGCCGCGCGGTCAGGTCGCCGTCCGCCAGCCGCTGGAAGCCCTCGGTGACCTCCGCCATGAAGAACTCGTGGGCCTTGACGTAGTCCTGGCCGAGCCGCTCCTGTTCGGCCAGTTCCAGTTCCTTGGCCGCCCGGGCGGCTTCCGCCTCGGCGGACAGGCCGTCGCGTTCGATCCCGGCCTGCTTGAAGGCCTCGACCGCCCCGGCCATCTCGCCGATCTCGTCCTGCCGGCCCGCTCCGGGAACGGCGACCGACGTGTCGCCGGCCGCAAGCGCGCGCATCGTGCCTGTCATCGCGGTGAGCGGACGCGAGATGCTGCGCGCCAGCGGAATGGCACAGGCCACGAGTACACCCAACAGGGCGAACGACAGGATCAGCGACTTCGAGGCCTCGCTGAGGAAGATCTCGTTCAGGTCGTCGACGTAGACGCCGGTGCCGATGACCCACTGCCACTCGGGAATCGCAGCCGAATAGCTCAGCTTGGGAACCGGCGCCTCGCTGCCCGCGCGCGGCCACAGATAGGGGGTGATCCCGCCGCCGGCCTTCGCCTCGGCGATCAGGTGCTGGAACAGCGGGAAGCCGTTGGGGTCCCGGTTCTCCCACATGTTCTTGCCGACCAGCGCCTGGTTGGGATGCACCAGCATCACCGCCTGATAGTCGGTGACGAAGAAATAGTCGCCGGCGCCATAGGTCATGCCGGCCAAGACGCCCTTCGCCAGGTCCTGCGCGGCTGCCTGCGACATCGCGCCGGCTTCGGCCAGGGCACGATACCGCTCGACGATGGAGGCAGCGGAATCGATCTGCGTCTGGAGCAGGTCCTCGCGCTGTTCCTGCACCACATGACGCAGCGAATACAGCTGAGTCCCCACCACGGTGATGCATACGACGACCGACAAGACGATCAGAGCAGTTAGTTTCTTGGATATTGTCAGGCGCATAGCGGCGGATCCCCATAAAAGAAGCCCTGCGACACTATGACTGAATTCGTTAAACGATCATGAGGCGTGCAACATTTTTGCCACACGATCCGCGCCTGCGATCGCCAGACGCTCTGCTGCAACGCTGGTTGGTAAAAGCGGCAGCCGGTCGAGATGGCTCGACCGGCTGCCGGACAGATCAAAGGCTCAGGAAAGAACGGGGGCTGCGGACGACCCGCTCAGAACTCCTCCCAGCTTTCGGTTTCGGCGTGAACGGCGGGGGCGGCGCCGCCGCGGCCGGTGGTCTTCATCTGCGTCGTGGTGCGGGATGCCGGGCGCGCGGCCCGCGAGGCGCCCGAAGCCGACGCCGCGCTGCGCCCGGACAGGCTCGCCGACGTCCGGAACTTCGCCATCGCCGTCGCCAGTTCCTCGGTCTCGTTGGTCAGCGTCTGGCTCGCCGCCGTCGCCTCCTCCACCATCGCCGCGTTCTGCTGCGTCACCTTGTCCATCTGGTCCGCCGCGCCCGATACCTCGCGAAGGCTCGTCGCCTGCTCGCGCGCCGACGCCGCGATCGTCGAGATCACCTCCGCCATCGAACTCACTTCCGTGACGATCTCCTCCAGCGACTTGCCCGACGCCGTCACCAGTTCGACCCCCGTGCCGACCTGCTCGCGCGAGGTGGCGATCAGCGTCTTGATCTCCTTGGCCGCCTCCGCCGAGCGCTGCGCCAGACCGCGCACCTCCTGCGCCACCACCGCAAAGCCCCGGCCCGCATCACCCGCCCGCGCCGCCTCGACGCCGGCATTCAGCGCCAGGAGGTTGGTCTGGAAGGCGATCTCGTCGATCACCGAGATGATCGAGTTGATCTTCTCCGACGACTGCTCGATCTGGCCCATCGCCGCGAC
>DASYHY010000157.1:0-1536 GCA_036252795.1 Aurantimonas sp.
CCTTCGCGAGGTGTCGGGCGCGGCGGACCAGATGGACAAGGTGACGCAGCAGAACGCGGCGATGGTGGAGGAGGCGACGGCGGCGAGCCAGACGCTGACCAACGAGACCGAGGAACTGGCGACGGCGATGGCGAAGTTCCGCACCTCGGCGAGCCTTTCCGGCCGCAGCGCGGCTTCGGCTTCGGGCGCCTCGCGGGCCCAGCGCCCGGCGTCCCGCACCACGACGCAGATGAAGACCACCGGCCGCGGCGGCGCCGCCCCCGCCGTTAATGCCGAAACCGAAAGCTGGGAGGAGTTCTGAGGCTACGAGGTCGAAGAACGCCTGGAGCCGCCCGCTGCCCTCCTGAAGTGAGCAGGCGAGGCGCGGGCTGCCCCAGCGCCTGATCGGCGGAGTAAAATTCGTGCAGGACCGGAACCCGGTCCTGTACCGCAGCGGTGCTCCCGCACCAGCGGTTCCGCGTTTAGGGCGACGAAAAAATTCGTAAACCGAAAATTTCGATTCGCCTGTCAAAAAAGTGATCGGAGCTTGTGGAAGAGGCCGTAGGGCCGCAGCGGGAAGATCATGAATTTCTCTATCAGCCGGAAACTGTCTGCCCTCATCGCCGTTGCAGCCGTGGCCAGTATAGCCGCGATGACGTTGCAATTGTACTCGCTGCATCAGACGATCTGGAACGACCGGAAGAACCTGATCATTTCGCAGGTCGAGAGCGCCATTACGATGCTCGGCGGCTTCCAGGCGAGGGTCGAGGCGGGTGAACTGACGCTACAGGAAGCACAGGATCGCGCCCGCGAAGCGGCCTTGCCGATACGATTCGGAGAGAACGACTATCTCTTCATGATGAGTTCGGACGGCATGCGCGTCATGCATCCCGATCCCAAGCTGCAGGGTACGGATTCCTTCACGTCGAAGGACGTGAAGGGCGTCTACTACAACCGCGAGATGGTGGAAAACGCGCAGAAGGGCGGCGGCTTCACGACCTATTACCGTGCTCGCCTCTCGGGCTCGGACGAGATATCGCCCAAGCTCTCCTACGCCAAGCTGTTCGCTCCGTGGGATTGGACTGTCGCAACCGGCCTCTACGTCGACGATCTCAACACGCAGTTCATGGGTGAAGTCTACAAGGCGCTCCTGTGGTTTGCGCTTCTGTTTGCCGCTCTGATCGCCTGCGCCATTCCCCTGGCTCGATCGATCTCTCGGCCCATCCACCAGATGACGGACGCGATGCGGCGCCTGGCAGCGGGCGACACGTCGGTCGCCGTCCCCGGCGTCGGCCGGCAGGACGAGATCGGCGAGATGGCCGGGGCGGTCGAGGCCTTCAAGCAGGCCGGGATCGAACGCGACGGACTGTCCGCCGAGGCGGAAGCCGCCCGGGCGGCCAAGGAGCTGGAACTGGTCGAACAGGAGCGGCTCGGCCAGGACTACGTCAAGGCCCACGAGTTCTTCATGGCGGAGGTCACCGAGGGCTTCCAGCGGCTGGCGGACGGCGACCTGACCGCGCGGCTCGATAAGCCTTTCACCACGGACTACGAAGGCGT
>DASYHY010000158.1:0-8443 GCA_036252795.1 Aurantimonas sp.
CGCCGAGTCCCATCTCGTCAAGCCGGTGGCCAATTCCGGCATCTATTCCGCGCTGCTGATCGCCCGGCGGGGCTTCGAGGCGCGCCAGAGCCTGTCGGACGAGGTGCGCGGCCTGAAAGCCCGCGTCGCCGAGCGCCAGACAATCGTGCGTGCCGTCGTCGCGCTCGGGGCGGGCGGCGCCGGCGAGGAGCGCGCCTATGCCCAGCTCCGGGCGCTCGCAATGAGCTGGCAGACCACGATCGAGGACGCGGCACGCCGCGTCCTGGCGCTCGAGGAGGGAGGTCGCGATGAGCGGGCAACTCGTCTCTGAGCCGGTGACGACGGTGGCCGCGCCCAAGGCGCCAGGCGTCCTGGCGCAGCTGATGCGCCGGCCGCTGGCGGTGATCGGGCTCGCGCTGATCGTTCTGACGGTCGGCGGCGCGGTCGCCGCGCCGTGGCTGACATCCTACAGCCCGAACGACCAGCTCTTCGAGGGGCTGACGCTGGAGGGCGCGCCGATGCCGCCGGGCGGCGAATTCCTCCTCGGCACCGACCTGCTCGGCCGCGACCTCCTCACCCGCATCCTCTACGGCGCCCGAACCTCGCTGATCATCGGCATCGTCGCCAACGGCGTCGCGCTCCTGATCGGCACGCTGGTGGGCGTCACCGCCGGCTTCTTCCGCGGCTGGATCGGCACGATCCTGATGCGCTTCACCGACCTGATGATGGCGTTTCCGGCGCTGCTCCTGGCGATCTGCCTCGCCGCCGTCCTTTCGCCCAGCCTGTGGATCGTCGCGATGGTGATCGCGCTGGTCAACTGGGTGCAGACGGCGCGCATCGTCTACGCCGAGACCAGCTCCCTCTCGCGGCGCGAGTTCATCGAGGCCGAGCGCTCCATCGGCGCCTCGACGCCGCGGATCCTGTTCCGCCACATCCTGCCGCATCTGCTGCCGACGATCATCGTCTGGGGCACGCTCGGCATCTCGACGACGGTGCTGCTCGAGGCGACGCTGTCCTATCTCGGCGTCGGCGTGCAGCCGCCGACGCCCTCCTGGGGCAACATCATCTTCGAGAACCAGACCTACTTCCAGGCGGCGCCCTGGCTGGTGTTCTTCCCCGGCGCGGCGATCCTGGCGCTGGCGCTCGCCTTCAACCTCGTCGGCGACGCGATGCGCGACATCCTCGATCCCACCCAGCGGGGGCGGCTGTCATGATCGCCTATCTCGCCCGCCGGTTGATCCAGTCGCTGCTGATCCTCTTCGGCGTGTCGCTGATCACCTTCGCGCTGCTCTACTGGCTGCCGGCCGACCCGGTGCGCCAGATCGCGGGCCGCAGCGCGACGGCGCAGACCGTCGAGAACATCCGCCGCGAGCTCGGCCTCGACCAGCCCTTCCTCGTCCAGTACGGGCGCTATCTCCTGGGCCTCGTGCAGCTGGATCTCGGCCGCTCCTATCTGCAGCGCGCGGAGGTCTCCGAGCTGATCGCGGCGCGGCTGCCGGCGACGCTGCTCCTGATGCTCGGCGCCATCGCGTGCGAACTCGCCCTCGGCCTGACCATGGGCCTAGTGGCGGCGCTCCGGCGCGGCACCGCCACCGACCAGGCGCTGATGGTCGGCTCCTTCGTCGGCGTCTCGGCGCCGCAATTCGTGGTCGGCCTCCTGCTGCTCTACGTCTTCGCGGTCCAGCTCGGCTGGTTCCCGATCGGCGGCTACGGCACGTTTGCACACCTCGTCCTGCCATCCGTCACGCTCGGCATACTCGGTGCCGGCTGGTACTCGCGGATGATGCGGTCGTCGATGATCGACGTCCTGCGCCAGGACTACATCCGCACGGCGCGGGCGAAGGGTCTTGCCCGATACACCGTGCTGTTCCGACAAGCGCTGCCCAACGCGATCCTGCCGGTGATCGCGATGATCGGCATCGATATCGGCCTGTTCATGAGCGGCATCGTCGTGGTCGAGAGCGTCTTCGGCTGGCCCGGCATCGGCCAGCTCGCCTGGCAGGCGATCCAGCGCGTCGACATCCCGATCATCATGGGCGTCACCCTGGTCTCGGCCTGCGCCATCGTCCTCGGCAACCTCCTTGCCGACCTCGTCTCGCCCTTCATCGATCCACGGATCAAGCTCCAGTGACCCCCTCAGGAAAGGAAGACAGTATGAAAGCCTGGCTCACCTCGACCGTCGCCGCCTCGGCGCTCGGCCTCATGCTGGCGGCGTCGCCGGCCATCGCGCAGGACGCGACCCCGACGCCCGCCACCGGCGCCGATGCCTACACGCCCGATCCCGATGCCAAGGAGGGCGGAGCGATCGTCATCACCTACAAGGACGACGTCGCGACGCTGGATCCGGCGATCGGCTACGACTGGCAGAACTGGTCGATGATCAAGAGCCTGTTCGACGGGCTGATGGACTACGTGCCGGGCACCACCGAGCTGCGGCCGGGCCTCGCCGAGAGCTACGAGATCTCCGAAGACGGGCAAACCTTCACCTTCAAGCTGCGTTCGGGCGTGAAATTCCACAACGGCCGCGAGATGACCGCCGAGGACGTGAAGTACTCGCTCGACCGCGTCACCAATCCCGAAACGCAGAGCCCCGGCGCGGGCTTCTTCGGGATGATCGAGGGCTACGAGGCGGTGGAATCCGGCGAGGCGGACAGCCTGTCGGGCGTGACGGTGGTCGATCCACAGACGGTGGAGATCAAGCTCTCGCGGCCCGACGCCACCTTCCTGCACGTGATGGCGCTGAACTTCGCTTCCGTCGTTCCGCAGGAGGCCGTCGAGGAGCATGGCGCCGATTTCGGGCAGAACCCGGTGGGCACCGGCGCCTTCAAGCTCGGCGAATGGACGCTCGGCCAGCGCGTCGTGTTCACCAGGAACGAGGACTACTGGCGCGACGGGCTGCCCTATCTCGACCAGATCACCTTCGAGATCGGCCAGGAGCCGATCGTCGCGCTGCTGCGCCTGCAGAGCGGCGAGGTCGACATTCCCGGCGACGGCATCCCGCCGGCGAAGTTCCAGGAGGTGATGGCCGATCCCGAGCAGAAGGACCGCGTCGTCGAGGGCGGCCAGCTGCAGACCGGCTACATCACCATGAACGTCACGATGGAGCCCTTCGACCAGAAGGCGGTCCGCGAGGCGGTCAACATGGCGATCAACAAGGACCGCATCGTCCAGATGATCAACAACCGGGCGCTGCCGGCCAACCAGCCGCTGCCCCCGTCGATGCCCGGCTACGACGAGAGCTATGAGGGCTACGCGTACGACGTCGAGGCGGCGAAGGCCAAGCTCGCCGAGGCCGGCTACGCGGATGGCTTCGACACCGAGCTCTTCGTGATGAACACCGACCCGAACCCGCGTATCGCCCAGGCGATCCAGCAGGACCTGTCGCAGATCGGCATCCGCGCCGAGATCCAGGCGCTCGCCCAGGCGAACGTCATCGCCGCCGGCGGCGAGAAGGACGCGGCCCCGATGATCTGGTCGGGCGGCATGGCGTGGATCGCCGACTTCCCGGATCCGTCGAACTTCTACGGTCCGATCCTCGGCTGCGCCGGCGCCGTCCCTGGCGGCTGGAACTGGTCGTGGTACTGCAACGAGGAGATCGATCGGCGGGCCGCCGAGGCCGACTCGATCGTCGATCCGGCGCGCCAGGAAGAGCGGGCCGAAATGTGGTCGAAGATCTACACCGACATCATGGCCGATGCGCCGTGGGTGCCGGTCTTCAACGAGCAGCGCTTCACGATGAAGTCGCCGCGCATGGGCGGAGCCGACGATCTCTACGTCGACCCGGTCCACATCCCGATCAACTACGACTACGTGTACGTGAACGATGTGCAGTAACTGCGACTATACGATCCACAGCAGGCACCATCATTTCGGCTGGGACAACACGTTCCAGCCGGCCCAGACGGTCGCTCCAGGCTCGACGATCGAGTTCGAGTGCCTGGATTCCTCCGGCGGTCAGCTGACCGCCGGATCGACCGTCGCCGACGTCGAGGCGCTGGATTTCGGCAAGATCAACCCGGTGACGGGGCCGATCTTCGTCGAGGGCGCCGAGCCCGGCGATGCGCTGAAGGTCTCCATCGAGGCCTTCAAGCCCTCGGGCTTCGGCTGGACCGCCAACATCCCGGGCTTCGGCCTCCTGGCGGACGACTTCAAGGAGCCGGCGCTCACCATCTGGAAGTACGATCCGCAGACCCTCGAGCCGGCGCTGTTCGGCAAGCAGGGGCGGGTGCCGCTGAAGCCCTTCGCCGGCACCATCGGTAACGCCCCGGCCGAGGCGGGTCACCATTCGGTGGTGCCGCCGCGGCGCATGGGCGGCAATCTCGACATAAGGGACCTGTCGGCCGGCACCGTGCTGTATCTGCCGGTCGAGGTGGCGGGCGCGCTGTTCTCCGTCGGCGACACGCACGCCGCGCAGGGTGACGGCGAGGTCTGCGGCACGGCGATCGAAAGCCCGATGAACACGGTGCTGACGCTCGACCTGGTCAAGGACGCCCGGCTGAAGATGCCGCGCTTCACCACGGCGGGCCCGGTCACGCGGCATCTCGATGCCAAGGGCTACGAGGTGACGACGGGGATCGGGCCGGACCTGATGGCGGGGGCGAAGATGGCCGTCGCGCAGATGGTCGACCTGTTGTCCGCCCGCTACCAGATGGACCCCGTCGACGCCTACATGCTGGTTTCGGCCTGCGGCGACCTGCGCATCTCCGAGATCGTCGACATGCCGAACTGGGTGGTCTCCTTCTACTTCCCGCGCTGCGTCTTCGAATGATGCGGCCCGACGAGAAAGCCCGCGGCGATGCTCCGCCGCGGGGCGATCCGGTGCTGCGGGTCGAGGGCCTCACCGTCGAAGTCGGCGGCGAGGCGGGGCCGAGGCCGGTCGTCTCGGACTTCACCTTCGATCTCGCGCGCGGCGAGACACTATGCATTGCCGGCGAGTCCGGTTCCGGCAAGTCCATGACGTCGCTGGCGATCATGGGCCTCCTGCCGAAGCCGGGCGCCCGTATCGGGTCCGGCCGGATATTGCTCGGCGACACCGATCTGGCGCAGCTCTCCGAGGGCGAGATGCGCCGGGTGCGCGGCAAGCGCGTCGCGATGATCTTCCAGGAGCCGATGACCTCGCTCAATCCGGTGCTGACCATCGGCCGGCAGCTGACCGAGGCGATCGAGGCGCATGAGCCGGTCGGCCACGCCGAAGCGCGGCGCCGGGCGATTGCGGCGCTGGAAGCGGTCCGCATCCCGGAGGCTGCCAGCCGGCTGGACCAGCATCCGCACGAACTGTCCGGCGGCATGCGCCAGCGCGTGATGATTGCGATGGCGCTGGCGCTGCGCCCCGACGTGCTGATCGCCGACGAGCCGACCACGGCGCTCGACGTGACCGTGCAGGGCGAGGTGCTGGAACTCCTGCGCGACCTGCAGCGCGATCTCGGCACGGCGATCATCCTGATCACCCACGACATGGGCGTCGTCGCCGAGATGGCGGATCGCGTCGTGGTCATGCGCCATGGCCGCATGGTGGAGGCGGGGCCGGCGGCGGCGATCTTCGCCGATCCGCAGGCGGCCTATACGCGCGAGCTGCTGGCGGCGGTGCCACGGATGGGCGATGGAAGCCGCCGGGCGGCGGCGCGTGCCGCATCCCTCGCGCCCGCCGTGGCACCCGCTCCGGTCGTCGACGTCAGCGATCTGACGGTGCGCTTCGACATCCATGGCGGGTTCTTCGGCCGGGTCGACCGGCGCGTCCATGCGGTGGAGAAGATCAGCTTCTCCGTCGGCGAGCGCGAGACGCTGTCGCTGGTCGGCGAATCCGGTTGCGGGAAGTCCACCACGGCCAAGGCGTTGGCGGGGCTGGTGCCCTATGCAGGCGACATCGTCGTCGCCGGCCGCAACATGGCTGGCCTGCCGCGCCGCGAGACGAAGGCGCTGCGCCGCGACGTCCAGATGATTTTCCAGGATCCGTTCGCCTCGCTCGACCCGCGCATGACGGTGGGCGATCTCGTGGCCGAGCCGATGCTCATCCACGGCATCGCCGAGGGGCCGGAGCGACGCGATCGCACGGCGGGCCTGTTCGAGCGCGTCGGCCTGTCTCCTGCCGACATGCGGCGCTATCCGCACGAATTCTCCGGCGGGCAGCGGCAGCGCGTCTGCATCGCCCGGGCGCTGGCGCTGCGGCCGAAGCTGATCGTCGCCGACGAGAGCGTCTCGGCGCTCGACGTCTCGGTGCAGGCGCGGGTGCTGGAACTGCTGCGCGAACTGCAGGAGGAATTCGGCATCGCCTATCTGTTCATCTCCCACGACATGGCGGTGGTCGAGAACATCTCGGACCGGGTGGCGGTGATGTATCTCGGCCAGATCGTCGAGATGGGGACGCGCGACCAGATCTTCGGCAATCCGCAGCACCCGTATACGCGCCGCCTGATCGACGCGGTGCCGGTGCCCGATCCGGCGCGGCGACGCCACGCCTTCCCGCGTCTCGACCGCGACATTCCGAGCCCCGTGCGCCGCGTCGGCGACGAGCCAGACCGGTTGCTGCTGCAAGATCGCGGGGAAGGGCATCTCGTCGCGGCCTGAGCCGTGGCGAACCCTTCTCGGGCGCGGTGCGCCGTCAGAAGCGCTCCGCCCGGAGCACCTTGGTGTCGCAGACGCTGACCACGCCGATGTGGCGCTCCACGACGGCGAAGGCGGCTTCCAGAAGCGCGTCGAGCCGCTCGGGACGGATCAGGCAGACGACGGCGATCATCCCGCTGCCCCGTCCGACCTGACCCTCGCGGCTCCACTGGCCCGACCGGCCCGAGCCTCCGCTGACCGGCAGGATCGTGTAGCCGGTGACGCCGGCATCGCTCAGCGCCGCCGTCAGCTGTCGCTCCATGATGGCTTCGATGATGATTTCCACGCGCTTGGCGTCATGCATCATGGTCATTTCAGCTCCCCACCAATGCACCGGCCACCACCAGATAGAGCGGGATGCCGACGGTCAGATTGAACGGGAAGGTCACCCCCAGCGACAGCGTCAGCGACAGCGCCGGGTTGGCTTCCGGCAGGGCCACCCGCATCGCCGCCGGCACCGCGATGTAGGAGGCGGAGGCGCCGAGCACCATGAACAGCACCACGCTGCCGAGCGACAGTCCCAGCAGCAGTCCGGCCATCAGCCCGGCGAGGGCGCCGACGAGCGGCATCAGGATGCCGAAGGCGACGACGCCGAGCGACAGCACACCCCGGCTGCCGCGCAGCCCCCGGCCGGCGACCAGTCCCATGTCGAGCAGGAACAGGCACAGGACGCCCTTGAAGGGGACGACGATGAAGCCTGCGATTTCGGCCAGCCCGTCCTCGCCGGTGATCCAGCCGATGGCGAATGCCCCGAGCAGGAGGACGATGGAGCCGTTGAGCAGGATCTCGCGCCAGAGGTCGGCGCCGACGCCGCCGGCCTTGCCGTTGCGGCGCGCCGCGAGCCACAGCGCGGAGAGGATCGCCGGCGCCTCCATGGCGGCCGCGACCGCGACCATGTAGCCGTCGGCGGCGATGCCGAGCCCGGTGAGCAGCGAACTGGCCGCGACGAACGTCACGATCGAGATCGATCCGTAATGACCCGCGACCGCTGCCGCATCGACCACGGAAACCTTGGTGAGCGCGCGCAGCAGCGCGAACGCGATGAACGGCAGGACCAGCGAGAGGACGATGCCCGACAGGAGCGCCGCGACCAGCCACACATCCAGCCCGTGCGCCGCCACGCCGGCGCCGCCCTTGAACCCGATGGCGAAGAGGAGATAGAGCGACAGCCCCTTCGCGACCGCTTCCGGAAAGCTCAAATCCGAGCGGGCGAGCGCGGCGCCGAGACCGAGCACGAAGCTCAGGATGATGGGCGACACGAGGTTCGCACCCGCCAGGCCGAAGACACCGTCCAAACCTCACCCCCATCTGTGCCGCAGCCATCGTGATGCGTCGGCGTTCGGGCCGCCGCTTCGCGCCCTTCGGCCGAAGGCCTCACCGCCGCCGGCATAGAGCCGCGGGCGGAGCACCGCAAGCCGTCCGGCCGCCGCCTGCATGGGATGCTGTTCCGGCCGGCGCGTCAGCGGCTCCCTGGCCTTAGCCCCGCTAGGCTCGCAGGACGCGCGCGCCGGATGCTGGCGGCCGCCCAGCCATCATCGGTCGATCGCGCTAGCTCGTTCATGGATGCGCCGGCTCTGCGGGTCCGGAGGCGGTTTCCGAGGCGTGGCGGTTGCGCAGCAGGATCGCTGTGAGCGCCGGCAGTGCGGCTGCGCCGAGGAACATCGCTTCGGCCCTGAAGGCGTCGGAGCCGAGACCGGCCGCGGCTGGTCCGACGATGCTGCCGGCAGCCGTGGCGAGGAGCGCCGTCGTGAAGCTGAGCGACGGCAGGCTGGGGAACAGGCGTTCGGACCAGAAGGCGAGGGCAGCGCTGGTCATCATGACATGTACGCCCTGGAGCCCGGCCGAGACGACCAGTCCGCTCCAG
>DASYHY010000159.1:0-6357 GCA_036252795.1 Aurantimonas sp.
AATGCGGTTCTGCTGCCCCATGTCGCCTCCGCCTCTCGCCATACGCGGCGCGCCATGGGGGACCTCGTCATCAACAATCTCAAGGCGTGGTTCTCGGGCGAGAAGCCGCTGACGCCGGTCTCTGAATCCGTCGCGGCAGGCTTGGCTCGCAGCAACGCCTGACACGATCGCCCTGCCGCCCGGCTATGGCCGACGCGGCACGGCGCCCCGAACGCAGGCCCGTCGGCCGGAAAGCGGACGCGATCGTTTGTCTTGCCTCCCCCTCCCCCGCGAGAACGGAGCCCTGCGAGGCAGAATAACCACGCCTCATGATGCAACGCAGCATCCCGCCAAGATCTTGTCGGGATTAGCGAATTGCTCAGTCGCCGGTTGGGCGTCAACCTTCGGTTAAGGCTACTGGGTCCATAATCGCCGCGAACGATGTGTGGAGTGTTCGTCATGAATTTCGCCGCGGCGGTTGTTGGCGCTGGGATCGCGAGTGCAGCGCTCATCTTCTATATCGAGAGCACACAGGCGGTTGTCGCCGATATCGGGACGGAGGAGTCGAAGGTCGACCGCATCCGCACCGGGAGCATCGGCCGCCCAACGCCGAGCGACCAGCGCTCCAGCGCCATCCGGCTGATCGACCTGCGCAGCGGGGCCAACTGCAAGATGGCCCGGCCCGAGGCGCTCCCGAACTACTACACGCCCGCGCCGCTGGGGCCCGACTGCGTCAGCTCGCCCGAACTTCGGCAGGTCTCGCAATGGCGCTCGGGTGACGACGGCGCGCTGGAGATGGCCGATGCCGAAGGCGAAACGGTGCTGCGGTTCATGCCGGGGGACGGGGTCCTCTTCGAGTCGATCTACCCGTCGGACACGATGATGACGATCGTTCCGGCGCGCGGATAGGCGCGACCGGCGCACCCCGCCGCTGTCGCGGCGGTTGAAAGCTCAGCGACTTGCAGCCGGCGGCGCCCTCAACTCCTGGAGCCGCCGCCTCTGACGCCCGTTCGCGTCGATATTCTCGGGCGCAAGCCACGACTGGAAGCCGTTGCGTATCCTCGGCCACTCGCCGTCGATGATCGAGAACCACGCCGTATCGCGATTGCGTCCCTTGACGATCATGTGCTGGCGGAACGTGCCTTCGTAGCGAAAGCCGAGACGCTCGGCGGCGCGGCGCGACGGCAGGTTGCGGTCATCGCATTTCCATTCGAGTCGCCGGTAGCCGAGCTCGTCGAGCGCCCGCCGCATGATCAGGAACAGCCCTTCGCTTGCCGCAGCCGTGCGCTGCAGCGACGGCGCAAGGCAGATATGGCCGATCTCGATAACGCCGTTCCCCCTGTCGGCCCGCATCAGCGCTGCCACGCCGCTGGCCCGGCCGGTCGAGGCAGGGATCAGGGCATGGAAGCGCATGTCGCCGCCCAGATAGGTCGTTCCGGCGAAGCCGTCGAAGCTCCGGCGATCGGCAAAGGGTCCGTAGGCCATGAACTCGAAGATCCGCCCGCTCGCGTCGGCGGCGAACGCCTCGTACAGCTCGTCGAACCGACCGTCGTCGACGATCGGCTCGACCCGGACAAACCGCCCGCTCATCGGTTCCGTGCCCGGAAGCGCGCGGGGCGAAAAGTCCGGGAGGCCGATCCCTTCGGTCATCGGGCGTGCTTTCTGATGAAGGCGATGGTGGCTGCCGGGATCGCGCCGTCCTGGAACGGAATGACCGTCGCGAACGCCGTGATCGCCCCCACATGGCTGACATCGGGCACGATGATCTCCTCCACCGATACGCCCTTCGACCGGGCTTCTGCCGCAAGCGAGCGGGTATTCTGCGGATTCACCACGGTGTCGGCGTCCCCGGCGATCAGCAGCATCGGCGGCTCGCCGCCGTCGACGAAGGAGACCGGCTGACTGGAAGCCAGTGTCTCGGGCGGGAATATCCGCCGGTAGCGATCTTCCGTGAGCGGCAGGAAATCGTACGGTCCGGCAAGACCGATGAAGCCGGAAAGGCCGTTCACGGGAAACGACTGCCGTGCCAGCCAGCGCTCGTCCGTGGCGAGCAGCCCAGCGATGTGGGCACCGGCCGAATGCCCCATGAGGAAAATTCCGTGCTGCCCGCCGGGAACGCCATGGGCACCACGTCGGACGTCCCGCGCGACCGAAGCCGTCGCTTTGGCGGCATCCTCGACGAAGCCGGGAAAGCGGACTTCCGGAAAGAGGCGGTAGTTCGGGATCGCGACAATGACCCCCTCGCTGGCGAGCGCCTGCCCAAGGAACGGGTAGATGTCCTTCGACCCGTCGGCCCAGCTGCCGCCATGGATGTAGACGACCACGGGGCTGTCGCCGCTCGCCCCGTCGGGAACGTAGAGATCGTAGGTGCCGCGCTCGCCGTCCATGTAGCGAATGTCGCGGACGACCTGGTAGCCGTCGCTGTTGGTGGCGGCGTTGAGGGCCGCGGCGCAGCCGGCGAGCCAGAAGCTCAGGATCGGGACTGCGACGACGGCGCGGATGGCCCGCAGGCAGGGCAGTCGCAAAGCGGTGGCTTGGAGAAATGTCATTGCGGCTGACATAGCGGCATGGCGCAGCGCAGCAATGCGCCGGGCACCGCCTGTCGAGCCGGCAGTAGACAGTTGGCTACGCAGAGCTGAGCCGCGTGCCGATGCGTTCCAGCGCGGCGGCCGTCTCGTTGAGGCTTTCGACGAACGCATCGCGCTCCCGCAGCCGCGCATGCTCGAGTTCGCCCGAATCGGCGGACTTGCGGTCGATGCCGCCTTCGAGTTCGGCGATCCGCCGTCGCGCCTCGAAGAGCTCGTCCGTCGCGGTGATCGCCGCCATCACCGTCAGGCGGAGGTCGCCGATCTGCCCGAACCCCTCGCGCAGCTCGGCGATCTTGCGATCGACCTCAGCCGCGAGTGCCGTCAGATGCGCCTCCTCGCCGTCGCCGCAGGCCATGCGGTAGGTCTTCCCATCGATGTTGACGACAACCTGCGGCATGGCGACCCCCTACGCTCTCACCGATGCTGCTCGAGCACGCCGCGGACGCGCTCCATCGCATCCACCAGCCGCTGCGACACCTCGCGATTGGCCTGGGTCAGCCGCTCGTTGCGCGCCAGCGCCGCATCCAGCTCCCGCGCCAGCCTGCCCCGATCGGCCGTCATGCGCTGGATCTCGACCTCGGCGCCGCGCACCACCGTCTCCCGCTCCAGCCGGGCTTCGACGGCATGTTCCAGCCGCTCGACCGCAGTTCGAAGGCGCAGACGCGCCGCTTCGAACGGATCCTCCAGCGGCATCGCTTCCCCCTGCTCTTCGTCTCGGTCCATCGACGGTAGCGGGCCGCCTCACCGGCCCCTTCCAAGCTCTAGCGGCTCGATGCCGGGATGAAAAGCGCGGGACGGCGGCGAGAGGCCGGTTTGTTGACACCCCAGGGGGCATGTGATGAGTGCCGCGCGTTCCGGCCAGCGTGGCCGCCAGCGGAGCCGACCGATGACGACACCCGACATGCGGCGTTCGATGGCGAACGCCATACGGTTCCTTTCGGCCGACGCGGTCGAGGCCGCGGGATCCGGACATCCGGGCCTTCCGATGGGAGCGGCGGACATCGCCACGGTGCTGTTCACCAGGTTCCTGACCTTCGACCCGAAGCAGCCGACCTGGCCCGACCGCGACCGCTTCGTGCTGTCGGCCGGCCACGGGTCGATGCTGCTCTACAGCGCCCTCTACCTTCTCGGCTACGACGACATCGATCTCGACGAGATCCGCCGGTTCCGGCAGCTCGGGGCGCGGACCGCGGGTCATCCGGAATACGGCCACGCCGCCGGCATCGAGACGACCACCGGACCGCTCGGCCAGGGATTCGGCAACGCCGTCGGCATGGCACTGGCGGAACGCGCCCTCAACGCCCGCTTCGGCGACGACATCGTCGATCACTACACCTATGCCCTGGTCGGCGACGGATGCCTGATGGAGGGCATCAGCCAGGAGGCGCTGTCGCTGGCCGGCCACCTGAAGCTGAACAAGCTCATCGTGCTGTGGGACGACAACGGGATCACCATCGACGGCAAGGTCTCGCTGGCCGATTCCACCGATCAGGCCGCCCGGTTCGCGGCGAGCGGCTGGAACACGTTGCGCTGCGACGGGCACGATCAGGAGGCGATCGCCGCGTCGATCGAGACGGCTCGGGCGAGCCGCCGGCCCACGCTGATCGCCTGCAAGACGACGATTGGCTACGGCGCGCCCGGAAAGGCCGGCACTGCGAAGGCGCACGGCTCGCCGCTCGGCGCCGAGGAAATGGCAGCAGCCCGCCAGGCGCTCGGATGGGAACACGGCCCCTTCGAGGTGCCGGCCCCCATCCTCGACAAATGGCGGATCGTCGGCCTGCGCTCCAGCGCTCGCCGCAAGGAATGGGAAAAGCGCTTCGCGACGATCGACGCCGAGACACGCGGCGAGTTCCTGCGCCGGGTCCGCGGCGATCTGCCGAGCGGAGCGGAGCGGGCGATCCGCCGCTGGAAGTACGAGCTCAATCAGGAACGTCCGAGGATCGCCACGCGCAAGGCCTCCGAACTCGCGCTCGAGATCGTCAATGCCATCGTGCCGGAGACCCTCGGCGGCTCCGCCGACCTCACCGGTTCGAACAATACCCGCACCAGCCAGATGCAGGCGATCGCCCCGGACGACTACGCCGGGCGCTTCATCCACTACGGCATCCGCGAGCACGCCATGGGCGCCGTGATGAACGGCATTGCCCTGCATGGCGGGTTCATCCCGTATTCCGGCACGTTCCTCGTCTTCTCCGATTACTGCCGGGCGGCGATGCGGCTTTCGGCCCTGATGGGGCAGCGCGTGATCTATGTGATGACGCATGACTCCATCGGGCTCGGCGAAGATGGCCCGACGCACCAGCCGGTCGAGCATCTCGCGGCGCTGCGGGCAGTCCCGTGGATGCTGGTCTTCCGGCCGGCGGACGCGGTGGAGACGGCCGAGTGCTGGGAACTGGCGCTGCAAGCGCGCGATGCGCCCTCGGTGCTGGCGCTCAGCCGGCAGGACCTGCCCACCCTGCGCCTCGACCAGCACGACGAGAACCGCAGCGCGCGCGGCGCCTACGAGATCAGGCCTGCCTCCGGCGAGGCCGAGGTGACGATCTACGCCACCGGATCGGAGGTCGAGATCGCCTTCGAGGCGCAGACGCAGCTGGAAAGTGAGGGGGTCCTGACCCGCGTCGTGTCGGTTCCCTGTTTCGAGCTCTTCGAGACGCAGAGCCCGGAATACCGGCAGGCGATCCTCGGCGACGAGAGGATGGTCAACGTCGCCGTCGAAGCCGGCATCCGCCAGGGCTGGGACCGGTTCATCGGGCGCGACGGCATCTTCGTCGGCATGACCGGCTTCGGCGCATCCGGCCCGGCTCCGACTCTCTACGGACATTTCGGCATCACGGCTGCGGCGGTGATCGATGCCGTCAGGGCACGCCGGGCGGCGCAGGCCGAAGCCTGAACGCCCTATCCCGGCAGGCGGCGCGTGCCACCACCGGAAGCGGAAATCAGCTCCTGCATCAGAAAAGCTGAACGACGCCAATATTGATCCGCGCCCTTCGGGACTGTACAGCCCATGGCGACCCGAATTCCGGCATTTCCAGCCGCCGGGAGCCACCACAGGAGACGGATCAATGACAGTTCGCGTTGCCATCAACGGCTTCGGCCGCATCGGGCGCAATGTCCTGCGGGCGATCATCGAGTCCGGTCGCACGGACATCGAGGTGGTTGGCATCAATGATCTCGGCCCCGTGGAGACCAACGCCCACCTGATCCGCTACGACTCGGTGCATGGCCGCTTTCCCGGCACGGTGACGGTGTCCGGCGAGACGATCGACGTCGGTCGGGGCCCCATCCGGGTGACCGCCGAGCGCGATCCGAAGAATCTGCCCTGGGCAGAGCTCGGCGTCGACGTGGCGATGGAATGCACCGGCATCTTCACCGATCCGGCCAAGGCTTCGGCGCATCTCGACGCCGGCGCGAAGAAGGTGCTGATCTCGGGCCCGCTGTCGGGCACGGCCGGCGCCGAGAAGACCATCGTCTTCGGCGTCAACCACCAGAGCCTGACGGCGGACGACAGGATCGTCTCGAACGCCTCCTGCACCACCAACTGCCTGGCGCCCGTCGCCAAGGTCCTCAACGATGCGATCGGCATCGACAAGGGCTTCATGACGACGATCCACTCCTACACCGGTGATCAGCCGACGCTCGACACGATGCACAAGGATCTCTATCGCGGCCGCGCCGCGGCCTTGTCGATGATCCCGACCTCGACCGGGGCTGCCAAGGCGGTTTCGCTGGTGCTGCCGGAGCTCAAGGGCCGCCTGGACGGCGTTGCGATCCGCGTGCCGACGCCGAACGT
>DASYHY010000160.1:0-2890 GCA_036252795.1 Aurantimonas sp.
GCCTATATGCGCAGGATCGCCGGCCGCTGGCGGTTCCTGACAGCGCGGGAGACAGGATGCAGACGATCGAGGAAATCACCGCGGACTTCGAGTATCTCGACGACTGGGAAGACCGCTACCGGTATCTGATCGAACTCGGACGGGCGCTTCCCGCGATGCCGGAAGAAGCAGTCAACGACGCCACCAAGGTACGCGGTTGCGTCAGCCAGGTCTGGCTGATCAGCGAGGCCGACGCGGCGACACCGCCGCATCTGACGTTTCTCGGCGAATCGGATGCCCATATCGTGCGGGGGCTCGTCGCCATCGCGGTGGCGCTGTTCTCCGGCAAGACCGCCCCGGAAATCCTCGACATCGACGCCGAGGCCGTCTTCGGACGGCTCGGCCTGCAGGAGCACCTGACACCGCAGCGTTCCAATGGCCTGCGCTCAATGGTCGAACGCATCAAGAGCGACGCCCGACAGGCTCTGGCCCCCGCCTGAGGGGGCGCCGCCTCTCATCCACGCCTCCCGCCAGCGATCATTCGCCCTGCTGCCTCGTCCTGCCGCCGATCGTCGGACGGTAATCCGCCGTGCCCCAGCGCCGTATCGCCGGGCGGCCGGCCCTCGTGCCCGCCTCGATGCCGTAATGGCGCGCCAGCACGCCGAGCCCCGCCTTCAGCATCAGCTTGGCGGAGCGGGCAGGCCATTGCCGTTCGCGCTCGACGATCTCCAGCCCCTTCAGGAAACAGCAGACGTCGAGGAGGACGCCGGACAGTTCCGGCCCCACCGCCGCGATCGCGTCATCCACGCGCCGCCGCGCGTCGATGGCGCTGTCGGAGAGATCGCCGCCGCCGCGGCTGCCGCGCGCCTGTCGCGGCTGGCTGTCCCAGCGCTGGGTGACGCCCGGCATCAACTGACCCCGCGTGAAGTCGGCGCGCAGCCGTTCGCCCGCCACGGCCTCGGCCGCATCGAGGAAGGCGCCACCATTGCGGCCGCCGCGGCTGGCGAGACGAGCTAGCGGCGATTCGTCCGCGTTGAACCCGGCGCGCGCCGTCACGGGCCGCACCCTTCGTCGTCGCCGCCCCGATCCGGCGCCTGCTCCATGGCAATCTTCACCGCATGCGACAGCGCCTCGAGCCGCGCCAGCGTCGCATCGAAGCTCCTGTCGTCGCGGCGATCCTCGATGCGACGCACGGCGTGGGCGACGGAGGTGCGGTCGCGGCCGAACGCCGCGGCGACCGCCGTCAGCGATACCTGGAAGACCACATGCGCCAGATACATCGCGACATGCCGCGCCTCGCAGACCGGCGCGACGGCGCGGCTGGGGCTGGCGATCTCCTGGACCGGGATTGCGAAGAAGGCGCTGGCGATCTCGCGCGCCAGCCGGCAGGCCCGGTTGGTCCCGCCGGCAACCGGCCGACGGCGCGGGAGCATGCCCGTCGGGCTGGCCGCGGAAGAAATGACATCCTTGCCGACATCGAGCGATCGCATGGGGCACCTCCGGTCTCACCACATGCATCGTCTATAGCGCCTGGCATCGCGTGTGTGAATAATTTCCTATTCCTGTGAAGGCTGCACCCGCTGAGAAAGGCCGCAACCATGCCCCAAGGCCGCGCCAGCCGGAGGTGAGAGGGAAGGTTTTTATCCCCATGCGAGCACGGCGGGCGACGTTCGGACGGATCTCGTCTGGAGCAGGAAATGACCGGAACCCTCGACACCACCCCTATCGATGCCGCGCTCGCGGCCGCCATACGCCGCTATGTCGAGGCGCAGCGGCGATCGGTCGCCACGGCGCCGCGCCGCCTGGAGAGGGTAATGCTTCTCCGGCGTCTCGGCCTCGACGACGCCATGCTTGGCCAGGCGCTCGCGGCGACGGATGCAAGCCGGCTTTCCGAGCCGCTTCGCGTCCTTATCGGGGAGCGAGTCGCCGTCGAGCTGAGGCGGCTCTCCCGACAGGCCCGCGGCGGCGATTCGCGCTATGATATCAACCGCCACATTGCCGTGAGGCGGCTCGCGAACTGGCTCGAAGGCGCCCCGGACACTGCCGAGGACGCAGCCGATCGACGAACCGGCGGCCGTGTCCTCAACGCCCGCTTCGCCCGGTGCCGAAAGGGTGCTGCAGCTGGTCGCAGGCGATCCGCCTGAGCCGCCCGGCGCCGATGTCCCGGGTCGAACCCTCCGGCTCGCGCCGCGCCACAAGCTTGACAGGCTTCGCTGCGCCGCGTCACAACTTGCCCGACGCCGGCTCGGCGCGGCTCTGGGAGACGCTGCGGGGGAACCGGCCGGTCAATCGATCTGGGAGGATCACCATCATGCGTTTCAAGAACCTCTTTCTCGCCGCCTCGGCTTCGTCGCTGGCGCTCGTTGCCAGCGCGGCCAGCGCGCAGGAAATCTCCAACGACGTCGTCAAGATCGGCATCCTCAACGACCAGTCGGGCGTCTATGCCGATTTCGGCGGCCAGTGGTCGGTCGAGGCCGCCCGCATGGCGGTGGAGGATTTCGGCGGGACCGTTCTGGGTCAGCCGATCGAGATCATCTCGGCCGATCACCAGAACAAGGCCGACATCGCCTCCAACATCGCGCGTGAATGGTACGACGTGCAGAATGTCGACGCGATCATGGAGCTGACCACCTCGTCGGTCGCCCTCGCGGTGCAGGGCCTGTCCCGCGAGAAGGAAAAGATCACGATCACCACCGGCGCCGCGACGACGGAACTGACGGGCGCGCAGTGCACGCCCTACGGCTTCCATTGGGTCTACGACACCCATGCCCTGGCCGTCGGCACCGGCGGCGCGCTGGTGAAGGCCGGCGGCGACAGCTGGTTCTTCCTCACCGCCGACTATGCCTTCGGCTATTCTCTGGAAGAGCAGACCGGCAACTTCGTCAAGGAGAACGGTGGCGAAGTCCTCGGC
>DASYHY010000161.1:0-1518 GCA_036252795.1 Aurantimonas sp.
GCCATCCCCTCCTTCTGGTCGCCGCCCGCGAACAGCGCGTGGAAGATCCGGCGCTCGTGCAGCAGCCCTTCGCGCAGGCCGACCTCGAAGCTGCGGTTCGTCGCCTCCTTGGCGGCAAGCGCTGCGGGCTTGGAGTAGCCGGCGATGGTCTGGGCGACGTCCAGCGCCACGTCCATCAACTGATCGGCCGGCACCAGCCGCGACACGAGGCCGATCCGCTCGGCCTCGGCGGCGTCGATCATCCGCCCGGTGAGGATCATGTCCATCGCCTTGTACTTGCCGATGGCGCGGGTCAGGCGCTGCGAGCCGCCCATGCCGGGGATGACGCCGAGCTTGATCTCCGGCTGGCCGAATCTTGCCGTGTCGGCAGCGACGATCACGTCGCACATCATCGCCAGTTCGCAGCCGCCGCCGAGGGCGAAGCCCGCCACCGCTGCGACCATCGGCGTGCGGACCCGCTCCAGTCTCTCCCAGTCGGCCAGCCAATCCGCCAGCATCAGTTCCATCGCGGAGCGGTCCTCCATCTCCTTGATGTCGGCCCCGGCCGCGAATGCCTTATCGGACCCGGTGATCAGGATCGCCCCGATGCCCGGGTCGCGGTCCAGTTCCGCCGTGCGCCGCACGATCTCCCCTATCACCGCCGCGTTCAGCGCATTCAGCGCCTTCGGCCGGTTGAGCGTGAGGATCGCGACGCGCCCGTCGCGGCTTTCCAGGACGATGTCGGTGTCGGACATGAGCTATCTCCCTTGCGGCTCTTCGGCATCAGCGCTCGCGCCGGATGCCGGTCCCGTCTTACTTCGGCTGCATCCGGATCGCGCCGTCGAGGCGGATCGTCTCGCCGTTGAGCATCGCGTTCTCGACGATGTGCAGGGCGAGCGCCGCGTACTCCTCGGCCTTGCCGAGCCGCGAGGGAAACGGCACCGCCGCCGCCAGCGACGCCTGCACCTCCTCCGGCATCCCGGCCATCATCGGCGTCTCGAAGATGCCGGGCGCTATGGTCATGACGCGGATGCCGGACTTGGCGAGGTCGCGCGCCATCGGCAGCGTCATGCCGGCGACCGCCGCCTTCGAGGCTGCGTAGGCGATCTGGCCGATCTGGCCGTCGAAGGCGGCGACCGAGGCGGTGCTGACGATCACGCCGCGCTCCCCGTCGGCGCCGATCGGTCCCGCTTCCGACATCAGCAGCGCCACCTGCGACGACAGGTTGAAGGTGCCGATCAAATTGACCCCCACGACCTTCCGAAACAGTTCGGGGTCGTGCGCCTGCCCGCGCGAGACGGTCTTGGCGCCGACGGCTATCCCGGCGCAGTTCACCAGGATGCGCGGCACGCCATGCGCCGCGACTGCCGCCGCGACGGCGTCGGCGACGGCAGCGGGATCGGCAACGTCGCACCGCAGGAAGACGCCGCCGATTTCTTCTGCGACGCCGCGTCCCGCCGCTTCGTCCCGGTCGAGGACGGCGACCGCCGCCCCCCTTCCGGCAAGCGCCCGCGCCGTTGCCCGGCCGAGGCCGGACCC
>DASYHY010000162.1:0-8636 GCA_036252795.1 Aurantimonas sp.
TCACCGTATCGCCGCCGCGCGCCGCGCCTCGTCCTCCATCGCGCGGCGGACGGTGATGGCCTGGCTCTCCGGCGCGTCGACATCGTCCCATGTCAGCATCTTTCCCTCGGGAACCGCGCGCTTCAGCGCCATGCCGTGGGCGAGGCCGATCGGCAGGCCGTGCTGCCGCAGCGAATCCTCGGCCCGCGCGATGCGGCCCCAGACGGTGTAACCACCCTCCCCGTCCAGAAGCTCGCCCGGTGCGAGGGCCTTCTTGGCGACGGCGACTACGTCGGAGGTGAACGCCTCGGTGCGGCCCGTCGGCTCGCCGCGTAGCGCCGCGCTGGCAACCGAGATCGGCAGTTCCAGGCCGATGAGATGCGAGGGGCGGAAGAGGGTCGCATAGCGACCGGTGCTGTCGGTGACGACCTGATACTCGCGGAAACAGCGGCGGACGTAGTCGGCGCCGCGTCCGTCATCCTCCATCGCCTCGAATGTCACGTAGACGCCCCAGCGAAGGTCGCCGAAGACGTGACGGCCGTCGCGCTCGACGCTGGAGACGCATTCGACCATGCCGGCCTCGTCGAGCATGCCGCCAGCCGATTTCGGCTTCAGCACCTCGGCGAGGTCATGGGTGCCGGCGGGCGGGAACTTCAACCCATCGCAAGGCGCGAGCAGCCCGGCGGCGTTGGAGATCGCCGCCATCTCGAGCGCCGACTTCGTGCCGTCGAGGAAGGAGTTGAACATCTGCGGGTTCATCCCGCCGGCCTTCGCATCTTCCGGCGCGAGCCCGTAGTGCCCCCAGACCGTATCGGGCGTCGAGGCTGCGTAGGAGGGGAGATACTTCGTGCCCTTGCCCGCGGCGACCACCCGGAACCCGCAGGTGCGCGCCCAGTCGATCATCTCGCAGACCAGCGCGGGCTGGTCGCCATAGGCCATCGAGTAGACCAGCCCCGCTTTGTCGAACTCCCTGACGAGATAGGGGCCCGCGAGAACGTCCGCCTCGACGTTCACCATGATGATGTGCCGGCCCTGCTTCGCGGCAAGCAGGGCATGGCGGATGCCGGCGGCGGGACTGCCCGTTGCATCGATGACGACGTCGAGGCCGGAGGCGCAGATCAGCGCCTCGGAGTCCTCCGTGACGCAGGTGCGCCCGGACGCCAGCGCATCCTCGAAGCTTCGCGTGGCGACGGCGTCCGCGTCCCAGCCGGTGTGGGCCAGCGCCTCGCGCGCCCGCCCCTCGGACAGATCGGCGATGCCGTAGAGGTGCATGCCGGGGATGTGTCGAACCTGGGACAGGAACATCGAGCCGAACTTGCCCGCTCCTATCAGTCCGACCCGGACCGGGTCGCCATCGTCCTGGCGCTGCTTCAGTTTCCTGTAGAGATTCACGCGCGGATTCCTCCCGAAATTCTTGGCTCCGGACGCTTCCCGTCCGGCCCCTCCCCGTGGCCGGACGATCTCCGGACGCAGCCGGCCGCCCGCCGCGGCCGCGCGAATGTCGTGTCAGATCGCCCGGCCGGCGGTCAACTCGGCGACAGCCCGGACAATCGCCGCGCAATCGATCCCGAAATGCGCGTAGAGATCGCCGATCGTGCCGGTCTGACCGAAATGCTCGACGCCGAGCGGAATGGTCTTGTGTCCCGCGACCGACCCGAGCCACGAAAGGGTCAGAGGATGGCCGTCGATCACCGTGACGAGCCGGCACTCGCGCGGCAGGTCCGCGAACAGCCGCTCCACGTGGGCGACCGCGTGCCGGTTGCCGCGGGAGCGCACCCGCTGTGCCGCGAGCCAGCCGGCGTTCAGCCGATCGGCGGAGGTGACCGCCAGGACACCGATGTCGCGACGGCTCTCCCCGAGCAGCCCCGCCGCCCGGATCGCCTCCGGCGCGACCGCTCCCTGATAGGCGATCACCACTTCCGCGTTCGGCCCCGGCGGCTTGAGCCAGTACGCCCCGTCGATCGTGCCCTGCCGGAAGACGTCGTCGGCGCGTGTGCCCGGCTGCTCGATCGGGTTGGTGGACAGGCGCAGATAGACCGACCCGCCGGTCTCGTCGCGCAGCCATGTCCGCTCGTCGAGATCGTCCTTGCCGTGGCGCTGGAGGTATTCGAAGGCCCATCCCACGATCACCGCGAGTTCGTCGGCGAACGCCGGTTCGAACGCCGACAGCCCGTCCTGGCTCATGCCGATCAGCGGCGTGCCGATCGACTGGTGCGCGCCGCCTTCCGGCGCGAGCGTCACGCCCGAGGGCGTGCCGACGATCATGAAGCGCGCATCCTGATAGCAGGCGTAGTTCAGCGCATCGAGGCCGCGATTGACGAAGGGATCGTAGACGGTGCCGATCGGGATCAGGCGCTTGCCGAACAACGAATGGGCAAGGCCCGCCGCGCCGAGCAGCAGGAAGAGGTTCATCTCAGCGATGCCGAGCTCGATATGCTGGCCGTCCGGGGCGAATTCCCACTTCGCCGTCGAGGGGATCTTGTGCTCGATGAAGGCGTCCGCCTGGTCGGCACGGGCGAAGAGCTTGCGCCGGTTGACCCACGGGCCGAGGCTGGTGGTGCCGGTCACGTCGGGGGACATGGTGACGATGCGTCCGGCCAGATCGCTGTCGCCCCTGGCGAGCTCGTCGAGGATCTTGCCGAAGGCCATCTGCGACGAGATCGACCGATCGCCTGCCGGCGCGACCTCCGGCACCTCGATTCTGGCATCGTCGAAACGTCGGCGCCCCTCGGCGAAGAACGGGACCTTTCGCAGGAACGTCTCGAGCGCAGGCGCATCCTCGACGGTTGCGAACGGCTCCCATTCCGCACCGGCCGGCACGCCCATATGCTCCTGCCATTCAGCGAACTGGGTCTTGGTCATCAGCCCGCCGTGATTGTCCTTGTGGCCGGCGATCGGGGTGCCCCACCCCTTGATCGTGTAGGCGAGGAAGCAGGTGGGGCGATCGTCGCGGACCGCAGCGAACGTCTCGGCCATGGTGGCGACGCAGTTGCCGCCGAGATTTTCCATGAGATCGGCGAGCTCCCGGTCGTTCCGCCCGTCGATCAGGGCCGAGACGTCGCCCTGGTCGCCGAGATCGTTCATCAGCCGCTTGCGCCAGACCGCGCCCCCCATGAAGGTCAGCGCGGCATATTCCTGGTTCGAGCAGGCGTCGATCCAGTCGCGGAGCTTGGTGCCGCCCGGCTCCTCGAAGGCCGCGCGCTGCAGCGCCCCGTATTTCACCCGCACGACGTTCCAGCCGAAGACGGCGAAGATCTTCTCGATCCTCTCGAAGAGTCCCTCGCGGACGATGCCGTCGAGGGACTGCCGGTTGTAGTCGATGATCCACCAGCAATTGCGCAGGTCGTTCTTCCAGCCTTCCTGCAAGGCCTCGTAGACATTGCCCTCGTCGAGTTCGGCGTCGCCGACGAGCGCCACCATGCGCCCGAGCGGCCTGTCGGCCGCCCAGCTCTTCGCCTGGACGTAATCCTGGACGATGGACGCAAAGCTGGTGATCGCGACGCCCAGCCCGACCGAGCCGGTGGAGAAGTCGACGTCGTCGGCGTCCTTGGTCCGGCTCGGATAGCTTTGCGCGCCGCCCAGGCCGCGAAACGCCTCCAGCTTCTCGCGGGTCTGGTTGCCCATCAGATACTGCATGGCGTGAAAGACCGGCGAGGCGTGCGGCTTGACGGCGACGCGATCTTCCGGCCGAAGCGCCGAGAAGTAGAGCGCCGTCATGATCGACACCATCGAGGCGGAGGAGGCCTGGTGGCCGCCGACCTTGATCCCGTCCACCTTGGGCCTGACGTGATTGGCGTGGTGGATCATCCAGTGGGACAGCCACAGAAGCCGCCGCTCGATCGTCTTGAGATGTGGATCTGCCATTTCGCGCCCTCCCTTGGCGCGCCCAGCTATAGCCGCGATCCGGCAGCGATTGATTGCGGATCGCACCACAAGCAGCTTATGAATTAGGGAATCGACGCGGCCTGGCAGGCAGACTTAGTGAAAACAGCTCAGTTGGACCGTTTGGACATCCAGATCCTTCGCACGCTTGCGGCAGATGGCCGGATGTCCGTCCTCGACCTGAGCGAGCGCGTCGGACTCAGCCCGACGCCGGTGTCGCGCCGGTTGCACCGCCTGGAAGAGCGCGGGATCATTACCGGCTATTCCGCCCGCATCGACGAGGCGGCACTCGGGTTCGACGTGACGGTCTTCGTGTCGGTGCAGCTCGACAAGCAGGTGGACGATGCGCTGGCGCGGTTCGAAGCCGCCATACGCGGCTTCCCCCAGGTCATGGATTGCTGGCTCATGACCGGAAACCGCGACTATCTGCTCCGGGTGGTCACCACGAGCCTCGGCAGCTTCGAGGCCTTTCTCACCGGGCAACTGACGAAGGTGCCCGGGGTGGCGAACATCGAGAGCTCCATCCCGATCCGCCGCGTGAAACACGCCGCCGCCCCGCCGATAGACATCTGACCTTGGGCTCGACCCGTGCGGTAACGGGTGCTGACCACTCCCGCGACCCGGCAGCAGCTATCGGCGGCAGCCCTGCGGCCGATACGCTTCACGAAGCAGCTGCGGGAGCGTCCCCTCAGATCGGGAAGTCGAGAAGATAGCCGCTTGGGGGCGACAGGCGCATCAGCTGGAACATGCCGTTGACGCCTGCGATCAGCACGACCGTGTAGATCGTCGCCGGAATTAGGCGCATCCCCGCAAACCGCGTCAGCACCAGGAGCAGGAAGGCGAGCGTCGCAAGGTTGAGGCCGACGAGCGCGATCCCGACCCCGTAGAGGAGCAGCAGGCCCGCCACCGGATACTCTTCGCGCGCATCGATGCGGAAGGCGCCGGGCTCCTTGAGGTAGGCGCGCCCTTCCTGCACCAGCACGAGGAGCGCCAGCAGCAGGCCCGGCACGATCGCCAGCATCGGCAGAAGGCGGGCATTGGGGCGGAAGCCGCTCGTCTCGACAGCGGCATAGGCCATGACGGCGACCGCCAGGGCGGCGAGAACCAGGCGCGAGGAGGACGTGCCGCGCGACGTGGCGCCATCCTCGTGGCCGGACAGGACCTCCGCGACCGGATCGGCTGCCGCTCCCCGGTTCCGGAACGCGGTGATCAGTCTCAAGACGAGCGGGACGACGATGAAGCTCGCGATCAGGAGGACGCCCGGCCGGCTGAGCCAGCTCCAGCCGTGGATCTGGTTGGTCAGCCAGAAATACTGCTCCATCGGCCCCGCCAGAACGAAGCCGACCAGGACCGGCGCGCGCGGCCAGTCGGCCTGCTTCATGTACCAGCCGACGATGCCGAGGCCGAGAAGCACCGCGATGTCGCCGAGCGTCTGGGTCGACTGATAGGCGCCGGCCACCATGACGAGCAGCAGCGGCGCGGCGATCAGGCCGAAGCGCACGTTCGTCAGGCGGGCCATCAGCGGCGTGACGGCGAAGCAGATCGCCGCGCCGACGACCGAGGCCAGCGCCACGCTCCAGACGATGAGATAGAGCAGCGTCGGCTGCTCGCTGACCATTCTCGGCCCCGGATAGAAGCCGAAGGAGAACAGCGCGCCGAGGAATATCGCCGCCGCCGGCCCGCCGGGCACGCTGAACAGCAGCGTCGGAACGAGGTCGGAGATGATCGTGGCGTTGTTCGCGCCTTCCGCCGCGGCGATGCCGCGCGGCTCGCCCTTGCCGAAGCGCGACTTGTCCTTCGACGAGCGCATCGCGTCGCCATAGGCGACCCAGGTGGACGCGTTGGCGCCGACCGCCGGCACGAAGCCGCCGAAGGTGCCGATGATGGAGCCGCGCAGGGCGAGCCATTTGTGCTGCCAGAACGCCGCGAAACCGGGGCGCCAGCTGCTGACGACCTGGCCCTTGGTCGAGATCCCGCCGCCGCCGGAAAGCATCCCGATCACCTCGGCTACGGCGAACAGGCCGAGCGCCACGATGGTCAAGGAGAGGCCGTCGAGCAGGTAGGCCTGCCCGAAGGTGAAGCGGTAGTTAGCGGCGGCCGGGGCCGGACCGATCGAGCCGAGGAGCAAGCCCAGGCAGCCGGCCAGCACGCCCACCGCCAGGTTCTTGCCGACCATGCTGGAGGCAAAATAGAGCCCGACCAGCGCGAACATCAGGAGTTCGGGCGTTCCCAGCGCCAGAACGATCGGACCGGCGATCGGGATCGCGAGCGCCAGCGTCACCGCGCCGACGACGCCCCCCAGCATGGACGACAGGAAGCCGAGCCCGAGCGCGGTGGATGCCTCGCCCCGCTTGGCCATGGCGTGGCCTTCGATGGCGGTCGGCGCCGAGGCGGGCGACCCCGGCGCGCCCAGCAACACCGAGGTGATGGTGTCGGATGTATAGACCGTCGCGATCGCGCCAAGCAGCAGGGCAAGGCCGCCATACTGGTCGAACAGGAAGATGAAGGGGAGCATGATGGAAACAGCCGCCACGCCGCCGAGGCCGGGCAGCATGCCGAACACCATGCCGGCGATCATGCCGGCGAACAGCGCCAGCAGGCGCATGGGCTCGAACAGTTCGCCCAAGGCGGCCAGAGCGTGTTCCATCGACTTCATCCCCCAGAGAAAAAGGCGGCGGTGCCCGGGCACCGCCGCCATCGTCGTTAGTTCAGCGGATGCTAGAACTGGACGTCGTACTTGTCGGCAAGAAGCTTGATCAGGTACTCGCGGACCTCGTCCGACGGCTTGAGCGCCGCGCGCAGCGGACCTTCGGAGGTCGTCGGCGACGTCATGTCGTAGCCGCCCACGACCGCCTCGGACTCCTTCTGGAACTCCGGATCGGCGTTGATCTTCTCCACTGCGTCGGCATAGAGCGCGACGATCTCGTCCGGCGTGTCGGGATGCAGATAGGCCGTCAGGCCGAACGCCAGCGTCAGCGCCGCCATGGCGTTGTAGGCATCCCACTCGACACCGCTCGGCGCCTCGCCGTGAAGGTCCATGTAGGCTTCGTAGACCGACGGCAGGTCCGGCACGGCCGGATCGCGCTCGGTCATGTTGCCCTCGGCGTCCATGTAGCCGCCGGACATCAGCGCGACGGCGTTGCCGGCCGCGACGGTGTCGGCGACCTGGGTCATGTAGACAGGCGTGAACTGGAAATCGACATTGGTCTCGCCGCGCTCGAAGGAGAGCCGGATCGGGCCGCGGCCGGTGAAGCCGAGAGCCGAATTCACGTCGACGTCGAAGAGCTCGAAGGACAGCAGCGTCGGCAGGTCGCTGGCGGCGGCGCCGATGCCGCCGTAGATGAGACCCTCCGCAGTGGCGAAGTCCTCGACCGTCTCGATGCCGGTCCCCGAGGAAACGTAGGTCACGCTGCCGAAGGGCAGCCCGTAGGCGACGCGATAGGAAGCCAGGTCGTACTGAACCTCCGGCTGGCCGAGGACATAGGGGTTGGCCGTCGAGGAGGTGGTGAAGAGAACCCGCAGGCCGTTCGGCTCGGCATTGGCCTCGAACCAGTTGGCGCCGAGGATCGAGCCCCCGCCCTCGCGGTTGACGACTTCCACGTCCGGATTGCCGGCCAAATGACGCTCCAGGTACTTCTCCAGGAAGCGCGCGGCGACGTCCGTCGCGCCACCGGGGGCGAACGGAACGATGACCTCGATCCGCTCGCCGGAGAAATCGGCCTGTGCCGGGCCCGCGAAAATGGCCGCCGCCAGGGCTGCCACCGCCGTGGATGCGGCAAGTCTCGTACGTCGATTCATCATGATCTCCTCCTCTTTGCTTTTCTAGACGACCGGGTTGGTCAGGGTGCCGATGCCCGAGATGCTCACCTCCATGCGGTCACCGGGCTGCAGGTAGCGGGGCGGCTTTGAGCCGATGCCGACGCCCGCCGGCGTGCCGGTGGCGATGATATCCCCCGGCTGCAGCGTCATCGTCGCCGTCAGCGTCTCGATGAGCGTCGGAATGTCGAAGATCAGGTCGGCGACCTTCGCCTGCTGGCGGACTTCGCCGTTGATCGTCGTGGTCAGTTCCAGCTCGCGAACGTCCCCGAGTTCGTCGGCGGTGACGATCCACGGCCCGAGCGGGCCGAACGTGTCGAGGCTCTTGCCGATGAGCCACTGGTTGTGGCGCTTCTGCAGTTCGCGCGAGGTGACGTCGTTGCAGATCGTGTAGCCGTAGACGTAGTCGTAGGCGTCGGCCTTCGCGACGCGATGCGCGGTCTTGCCGATGACGATGGCCAGTTCGCCCTCGTAGTCGACCGTCGCGGTCGGATCGAGCGACGCCTTCACCTCGTCGCCTTGGCCGACGAGGCAGGAGCCGGCCTTGGCGAAGATCACCGGCTGCGTCGGCACTTCTTCCTTGGCGCTGGAATCGAAGCCGCTGCCGAAGAACTCCTTGGCGTGGGCGTGGTAGTTCTTGCCGACGCAGAACACCGCGGCGCGCGGCGAGACGGCAGGCGGCAGCAGCTTCACTTCGGCCAGGCGAACGCGCTTGCCGCCCGCGGCGGCGCCTTCACCACCTTCGATAAGCGACAGCAGTGCGGCACCGGCATCGCCTTCGTGCAGGACGACCACTTCCTCCCCCTCGACCCTTCCCAAGGCGGACCGGCCATCGAACTCGAACGCTGCGATCTTCATCTAATCCTCGTGCTTACGCCATTTTCTCGATAAAATGAGAAACTAGCGTGATTGACTTGTCAAGGCGGTTCGGCGATTTCTGCGCCATGCAGTGGTCGACC
>DASYHY010000163.1:0-6362 GCA_036252795.1 Aurantimonas sp.
GGCAGCGGCGGCAGCGGCGGTGGCGCCGGATTGATGCCGGTCGACAAATCGAGCCACTCCTCGCGCCACCCGCCGAAGCGGGCGATCGCGGCGTCGAGGGCGCCGCCGTGTTGCAGAACGGCTGCATCGAGGCCCGTCATCACGCCTCCCTGTCGATGACATGGAGGAAGGAGCCGCAGACGCTGCCGCTTCGCCGGCCGAAACCGCCCAGGTCGTTGCCGCGCGCATCCATGGCAGTGAACAGCGCCTTGCCGGCGCCTTCCGCGTCGATGCTGGCATAGTGGAATTCGTGCCCCCGCAGCGGCCCGGACCAGACGAAACCGTCCGAAGGCGCCAGGCGCCGGTAGCCCAGATGCAGGCGGCGTGTCGCGAAGCTGGTTTCCAGCGGCAGGAGACCGAGCATTTCGTGGCGGCTCCCGTCCCCATCCGCGAGGCCGGCGCCGAGCACCATGTAGCCGCCGCACTCGCCATAGATCGGGACGCCTCGCGCGGCGGCCTCGCGCATGCTCCGTCGGAACGCGGCGGCGGCGGCGATCCGCCCGGCGTGAAGCTCGGGATAGCCGCCCGGCAGATAGACCGCGTCAGCATTCTCCGCGGGCGCCTCGTCGGCGAGCGGCGAGAAGAAGCGGATCGTGGCACCCGCGCGGCGCCAGCCGTCCAGGAGATGCGGATAGGCAAAGGCGAAAGCCTCGTCCCGGGCGACCGCGATGGTCTGCCCGAGCGGGGTGAGAGGCGCGGCGGCCTCGCTGCCGAAGCCGCGTTTTCCCGGCGCCGCCAGCGCCGCCAGCGCGTCGATGTCGCAGCCTGCCTCCACCCGGTCGGCCGCGCCGTCGAGGAAGGCGGTCAGCGTCGCATGCTCGCCGGCCTGCACGAGCCCCAAATGCCGCTCCGGCAGCGCCAACTCGACGCTGCGCGGCAGCGCGCCGAGGACGGGGATGGCCAGAGGCGCCAGGGCCTCACGCAGGAGGGCTTCGTGCCGCGCCGAGCCGACGCGGTTGAGGATCAGGCCCGACAGCGCGACGCCCGGCCTGTGGGTCGCGAAACCGCGCACCACAGCAGCGACGGAATGGGATTGCTTCGCGCAGTCGACGACGAGGACGATGTCGAGCCCGAGCGAAACGGCCAGATCGGCAGCGGAGCCCGAGCCGTCGGCGGCGCCGTCGAACAGGCCCATCATCGCTTCGACGACGAAGGCAGAGCCGCCTGCCTCCCCTGCCAGGCTGGCTATGAGCTCCGGCCGCATCGCCCATGGATCGAGATTGACGCAGGAACTGCCGCTCGCCGCTTCATGAAAGGCAGGGTCGATATAATCCGGCCCGGCCTTGGCGGAGCGCACGGCAACGCCGCGCCGGCCGAGCGCCCGCAGCAGCGCGAGCGTCACGGTGGTCTTGCCGGCTCCCGATTGGGGCGCGGCGATCATCAGCCCCGTCACGGCGCCTCTCCCTGCTTTCCGGCCGTCCGGGCGCGGCCTATAAGCTTGCCATGAACCTTAGGCGCGGCAAGGACAAGGGCGACGAGACGGCGGTGGACCGGCCGCTGCGGCGCGGCTGGACGACAGGCGCCTGCGCGACCGCCGCGACCAAGGCGGCGCTGACCGCCCTCCTCACCGCCGAATTTCCCGATCCCGTCACCATCACGCTTCCCAAAGGCGAGACCCCCGCCTTCGCGCTGAACCGGCAGGCGCTTCACGAAGGCGTCGCCATGGCGACGATCATCAAGGATGCCGGCGACGATCCGGACGTGACGCATCTCGCCGAGATCGTCGCGACCGTGCGCACCGGTCAGCCGGGTACGGGCCTGGTCTTTTCCGCCGGCGAAGGGGTCGGCACGGTGACGCTCGCCGGGCTGCCGCTGCCGCCTGGCGAGCCGGCGATCAACCCGGTCCCGCGCCGGATGATCAGCGAGGTGGTCGAGGTCCTCTGCGCGGCGCATGGCCGAGCCGCGGACGTTATCGTGGAGATCGGGGTCACCGGCGGCGCGGCGCTGGCGGAAAAGACCTGGAACCCCCGCCTCGGCATCGTCGGTGGCCTGTCGATCCTCGGCACGACCGGTATCGTCCATCCGTTCTCCTGCGCCGCCTGGATCCACTCGATCCATCGCGGCGTCGATGTGGCACGGGCGGCGGGACTGACGCATGTCGTCGGCGCCACCGGCTCGACCAGCGAGCAGGCGGCCCGCGCCCTCTACCCACAGCTGCCGGAGATCGCCTGGCTCGACATGGGAGACTTCGCCGGCGGCTTGCTGAAATATCTGCGCTCCCACCCTGTCGAGCGGCTGACCATCGCCGGTGGCTTCGCCAAGCTCACCAAGCTGGCGCAGGGCGCGATGGATCTGCATTCCGGCCGCAGCCAGGTCGACTTCGCCTTTCTGGCGGGTATCGCCGAACGTTCAGATCCGGCGGCCGGCGGAAGGCTGCGCGACCCCATATTGGCCGCGAACACCGCCAAGGAGGCGATCGAGATCGCCGCTCGCGCCGGAATCGACCTCGCCCCCTTCGTCGCGGCCCAGGCACGGCACAGCGCCCGGGCGATTCTGCGGGACGCGCCCGTCGCAGTGGAAATCGTGGTGGTCGACCGCGCCGGAAACGTGATCGCCCGTGCCGGCTGAGCGGGAGATTGCTCGGCGCGTGCTGATCCTCGGCGGCACGGCAGAGGCAAACCAGCTCGCGGAGCGGCTGGCGATCGAGCGCCCGCACTGGCAGCCGATCCTCTCCCTGGCAGGGCGCACGCGCGCTCCGGCGCTGCCGCCGAACATCGCGGTCCGCATCGGTGGCTTCGGCGGAGCGCACGGTCTCGCAGACTATCTTCAGAGCGAGGCGATCGACGTGCTGATCGACGCGACGCATCCCTTTGCCGCGACAATCAGCGGCAATGCCGCGTCGGCCTGCGTCACGACGGGGACCCGCCAGCTGACACTGCTGCGCCCACCCTGGCGCCGGCAGGTCGGCGACGACTGGGTATCCGTCCCGTCACTTCAGGCAGCCTGCGATGCCCTGCCGATGGGTTCGCGACCGTTTCTGGCGCTCGGTCGCCAGCATCTGGCACCCTTCCTCGCCCGAAGCGATCTCGGACCGCTGGTCCGCATGATCGATCCCCCGGCGACAGCGCTGCCCGTCGGCATGCGCCTGATCCTCGCCAAACCTTCGGTCGACTGGCGAGACGAAGCCGATCTCATGCGCAGCCATGCCGTCGACTGCCTCGTATGCCGCAATGCCGGAGGCGCCGCATCTTACGCCAAGATCGAAGCAGCACGCGGGCTCGGCCTGAGAGTGATGATGATCGAGCGACCGCCTGCGGTGCAGGCCGAGACCTTCGACAGCGTCGAGCGGCTTCTCGACGCGCTTTGACGCCGCGCCTTCATGCCGGATCGGGCCGAAACAGCCAGTATCTCAACGTCACGAACTTGATGATCGTGAAGACGCCCTGCACCAGCAGGATCGTCAACACGTAGTGCAAGCCGCCAACGCTGTGGAGCAGGATGAACAGGCCATATTCCATCGACCGGTAGATCGCCGTCATGGCGATGTACCGGGCGGCGTCCCGTCGGGCACTGGAGGAACTGCCGAAAATCATGTTCCGGACGATGAAAAAGTTGGTGATCGTCGACACGCCATAGGCCAGCGCGACAGCGATCTCCTCCGCCATGCCGAACCCCTCGTGCAGAAGGACCGGTAGGCCGATGGTGATCGCGGAGCTCAGGGCGGCCATACCGATGTAACGGATGATCTGGCTGAGCAGGGACTGGTTGCGGCTATTTGCGGAACGTGCGGACATCGACGAAGGGAGAGGCTCGCGGTCTTACGAACGAAGGATCTGCCGGCGGGCGAATGGCCGGCGGTGCAGGATTCCAACGTTCGTTTCGCGGTTCAGGTTCGTCGCGACCAGGACAGGCAGGCACGGATGCTGCGTTACGGGCCCTGCGGCCGGCCTGCGGCTTCACCGCATGGGCGCTACACGGAGATCTTGCGCTTCGGCCTCAGCAGATGGACCTGCGTCGCGTCGTAGAGGTGGGAATCGACGAAGCCCTCCGCCGTCAGGCCGCGGCCGATGAAGATCAGCGCCGTGCGCGTCAACTTGGCCTCACGCGCTTTGGTATGGATGTCGCCGAGCGTGCCGTGGATGAAGGCCTCGTCCGGCCAGCCGACCCGGTAGGCGACGATCGCCGGGCAGTCGGGACCGTAGGCTGGCAACGGCAGGAGTTCGCGCTGGATGTGCGGGATGTTGCGGATGGAGAGATGGATGGCGAGCGTCGCCCCGCTCCGGCCGAGCGTCGAAAGCTCCTCGCCTTCCGGCATGCGCGAGGATTTCATCGCGGTGCGGGTGAGGATCACCGTCTGGCAGATTTCCGGGACGGTGAGCTCCTTCTGCAGCGCCGCGGCCGCGGCGGCGAAGGCGGGAACGCCCGGCGTCACGTCGAAGGGGATGTCGAGGACCCGCAGGCGCCGCATCTGCTCGGCGATCGCGCCATAGAGCGAGGGGTCGCCCGAATGCACCCGCGCGACGTCCTGGCCCGCCGCATGGGCCGCCTCGATCTCGGCGATGATCTCGTCGAGATGCATCGGCGCCGTGTCGAGCACACGCGCCCCCTCCGGCGCGGCCTTCACCACCTCTTCCGGCACGAGCGAACCGGCGTAGAGACAGACCGGGCAGGTCTCGATGAGCCGCAGCCCCCGCACCGTGATCAGATCGGGCGCGCCGGGACCGGCGCCGATGAAGTGGACGGTCATGCGGCGTCTTCCAGTCTGAGTTCGGCGGTGATGCGTGACCAGGGCACGCTGATCTTGCCGGCTTCGTCGCGCACGATCAGGCCGAGCTCGAGCAGCGCCGTGACATCGGCGTGGACGCCGCGATAGTCGCGGCCGAGACTGCCGGCCAGCGCCCGGATCGACCCAGGACCGGAACTGCGCAAGCGGCGCAGCAACTGCCAACGGTTCGGCGTCAGCACCCGCAGCAGGGTTTCGGCTCCCTCGAAGCCGATGCGCGGCACGGCGGGTGTCCGTTCGCCGCGATCGAGCGCCGCCGCCAGTGTCCGCACCTCGGAGAAGAAGGTCTGACTGTCGGTGACATGCAAAGTGATCTCGCTCATCTCTTTCGTTCCCTCCTCACATCGGCCTCGAAATCATCGATCAGCTGCTCCAGAGATGAAAAGCCGTACGGTTCTTCCCTGTCCCCGTAATGCCGGTGGTCACCCTTTCCGGTCTCGTTGTCGTACCCGACGAACCGCTGGCCGGACCGGCCATAGAACAACGAGTATTTGAGCCCGTGCGGTCGCTCCGTCGTTGGTTGCGGCAATTGCCAGACCCGGACTTGGGTGATCGACCCGTCCGGCCATACGAACTTTCGATCGATCAGGAGCAGCGCATGCATATGTATTTCATAGCATATGCTACGGCTTGCCGCCAACGGTCATCCCCGTCCCGGCCTTCCCCGCATAGCCGCGCGGCGTATAGGCCCAGATCCTTCCATCGCCGGTCGTGAAGCTGCGGCTTTCCGACGAGCCGACGATCACCACGGTCAGCATGTCGACGTCATCCACGTCGAGTTCGGCAAGCGGCAGGACCCGCACCCGCTCCCCCTCGCGCCCGAGATTGGTCGCCAGGATCACCGGCGTCTCCGCGGGCCGGTGCTTCAGAAGCTCGTCGCGTGCGTAGGCCAGCTGGGTGCGGCGCTTGCGCGAGACCGGATTGTAGAAGGCGATGACGAAATCTGCCTCGGCGGCGGCGCGAATGCGCGTCTTGATGTCGTCCCACGGCGTCAGCAGGTCGGACAGCGAGATGGTGCAGAAATCGTGGCCGAGGGGGGCGCCAGCGCGCGCGGCAGCGGCCTGCAAGGCCGAAATGCCGGGCGAGACGGCGATCTCGGCGCGCCTTGCGCCGTCTGCGAGCCCGCCTTTCTCCAAAAGCTCGAAGACCAGCGTCGCCATGGCGTAGATGCCGGCGTCGCCCGAGCAGATCAGCGCGACGGCCTTGCCCTCCCCCGCCAGATGCATCGCATGGCGCACCCGCGTCTCCTCCTCGCCAAGCGCGAAATCGTGGCGCGTCTTGCCCTCCGCCAGCGGCCCCAGGAGGTCGAGATAGAGAGAATAGCCGACGAGGTCCGTGGCATCGGCGATCATGCGGGTCACCTCCGGCGAGCGCCATTCGGCACCGCCCGGTCCGATGCCGACGACGAACAGCCTGCCGCGCGCCCGGCCGACCCGCGCCGGATCGACGGGATGCAGCGCCTCGCCGAGGGCGGCGGTGACGCGGCGGCTCTTGCGCTTGGCAAGGCGGAGCCGGCCGTCGGCGCCGACGGCTGCCAGCGCCGCGCCTTCGGCGACGCCGTGGCAGCCGGTTTCGGCGAAGACGATGTCGGACGGGTTCT
>DASYHY010000164.1:0-3375 GCA_036252795.1 Aurantimonas sp.
GGCTCGCTCGTCTATCCCGGCAATTTTGGCGTGTTCAACTGGGGCAGCGTCGCCGTCGACCCGGTGCGGCAGGTGATGTTCGGGACGCCGGCCTATCTCGCCTTCACCTCGAAGCTCATTCCGCGGGACGACGACACGTCGCTCGTCGTCAACGAGTCGCAGCCGGAGGGGGCGCTGCCGGCGCTGAACGAGAATTTCGGCGCGCCCTATGCCGTCGAACTGGCGCCGTTCACCTCCTGGCTCGGCCTGCCATGCCAGGCACCGCCCTGGGGCTACGTTGCCGGCGCCGACCTCACCACCGGCGAGATCGTCTGGATGCGCAAGAACGGCACGGTCCGCGACCAGTCGCCGATCCCGCTGCCCTTCGAGATGGGCGTGCCGGATCTCGGCGGCCCGGTCATGACCGCCGGCGGCGTCGCGTTCATTTCCGGAACGCTCGACTATTACGTCCGTGGCTACGACGTCACGACCGGCGAGGAGCTGTGGCAGGCACGCCTGCCGGCCGGCGGCCAGGCGACGCCGATGACCTACGAAGGTGCCGACGGCAGGCAGTATCTGCTCGTCGTGGCGGGTGGGCACGGCTCGCTCGGCACCAAGCGCGGCGACAGCGTCATCGCCTACGCGCTGCCGGATACTGCCGCCGCCGAGGTCGAGATCGAGGTCGAGTAACGGGTCGGATGCACGACCGGGGACCGCAACGGTCCCCGGTTCCGTCTCAGGCGAAGCGCCGGGCGGCCGCGCCGTGTTCGGCGCGCAGCCGCGCGACATCCACACCGACGGGCATGCCCTCCTCCACGCGCCATGTCCCCTTCACCATGACCCGGTCGGCGCGTGTGGCGCCGCAGAGGACGAGCGCCGCGATCGCGTCGTGGGCGCCGGAGAAGCGCAACTCGTCCAGGGTGAACAGCACCAGATCCGCCTGCAGCCCGACCGCGATGCGACCGATGTCTCTGCGGCCGAGGCAGGCGGCGGAGCCCTCCGTCGCCATCGCCAGCACGTCCCGGGCCGTCACCGCTTCGGCTGAGCCGTAGTTCAGCCGCCCGACCATCAGCGCATGGCGCGCCGCCTCGATGAGGTTGGAGGCGTCGTTCGAGGCCGAGCCGTCGACGCCGAGGCCGACGGGCGAGCCCGCCGTCTTGAGTTCGTTCACGGGGCAGAAGCCGGACGCCAGCACCGCGTTGGAAGCCGGGCAGTGGCAGACCCCCACCTTGTGCGCGCCGAGGCGCCGGCATTCCTCGGTGGTGAAATGGATGCCATGGGCGAGCCAGATCCGCGGCCCGAGCCAGCCGACCTCTTCCAGGTAATCCACCGGCCGGCAGCCGAAACTCGCCTCGCAGAAGCGGTTCTCGTCCTCGGTCTCGCCGAGATGCGTGTGCAGCCGGCAGTCGTGTCTGTCGGCCAGCGCCGCGCTGGCGATCATCAGGCTCTTGGTGACCGAGAACGGCGAGCAGGGCGCCAGCGCCATCTGCGTCATCGCGCCGTCGCTGCGGTCGTGCCAGCGGCCGATCAGCCGCTCGCTGTCGGCGAGGATCTCGTCCTCGTCCTGCACCACATCGTCCGGCGGCAGGCCGCCGTCCTTCCGGCTGAGATTCATCGAGCCTCGGCTGAGCGTCATGCGGATGCCGAGCGCCGCCGCCTCCTCGGCCTCGATGTCGATGGCATTGTCGAGCCCTTGCGGGAAGAGATAGTGATGGTCCGCCGCCGTGGTGCAGCCGGACATCAGCAGCTCCGTCAGCGCCAGGCGCACCGACAGGCGGAAACTGTCCGGGTCCAGCCGCGCCCAGATCGGGTAGAGGCTCTCCAGCCAGGGAAAGAGCGCCTTGTCGATCGCCGCCGGGTGGGCCCGGGTGAGCGTCTGGTAGAAATGGTGATGGGTGTTGACGAGGCCCGGCAGCACCACGTGGCGCGCGGCATCGAAGGTCTCGTCGACCGGCTGCGCGGGCGCCGCCCCGGCGGGTACCAGTTCGGCGATGCGCCCGTCCTCGACGACGATTCCACCATCCGCACCGTCGGCGAGGATCGCCAGCGGGTCCTTCAGGAACAGCCGCGTCACGCGGCGTTCTCGACCGCCGGCAGGCCGCCCTTGGCGGCGAGGAACGCCAGGATGTCGCCGACCCCCCTCGCCCGCGACAGATCGGCGAAGATCGTCGCGCCCTCGCCCCGCCCTCTGGCGGCGTCTGCCCGCATCCGCTCGAGGTCGGCCCCGACATAGGGCGCAAGGTCCGTCTTGTTGATCACCAGCAGGTCCGAACGGGTGATCGCCGGGCCGCCCTTGCGCGGGATGTCGTCGCCCTGGCAGACCGAGATGACGTAGATCGACAGGTCCACGAGATCGGGCGAGAAGGTCGCCGCCAGATTGTCGCCGCCCGATTCCACCAGCACCAGGTCGAGATCCGGATGGCGGGCGGTGAGGTCGCGGATCGCGGCGATGTTGATCGAGGCGTCTTCGCGGATGGCGGTATGGGGGCACCCGCCGGTCTCGACGCCGATGATGCGGTCCGAACTCAGCGCCTGCAGGCGCACCAGCGCCTCGGCGTCCTCGCGCGTGTAGATGTCGTTGGTGACGACGCCGATCGACCAGGCGTCGCGCGCCGCCTTGCAGAGCTTCTCGACCAGCGTCGTCTTGCCCGAGCCGACGGGGCCGCCGATGCCGACCCGCAGCGGGCCGTGTTTCGAGATCATGAGCGGAACAGCCTCGTGTGCAGGGTTTCATGCCGCATCGCGGCAATGTCCGACCCTAGCGCCGAGGAGCCGAGATCGTCCAGCGTCGCGCGCGCCGCCCGTCCCGCCGCATCGCCGATCGCCGGCTCCAGCCCGTGAAGAACGCGGACCGCGACGCTCTGCGGCAGGGGGACGAGCCGCACCGCGGCCGAGACCAGCGAGGCGGCGAAACCATGGGCGTAGGCGGTCAGGCTGTCGTCCGCCGGCAGGCCGGCCATCGCCGCAAGCCGCCCGGCGGCCACCGGATAGGCCAGTTCTTCTGCCGTCACGATCACCGACCCGTCTCGTTCCTCGGTTTTCGAGCGCTGCCCGTTGTCGTCGCCGGACCAGTGCGCGGATGTCTCGGCGAACGCCGCCCCCAGCGCCAGCGTCTCGGCCCGCCGCTCGGCGCTGCCCGCAAGCGCGACCGCGAGTTCGGCGACCGCGGCGAAGCGCGGCTGATCCCGCGCCGCTGCGGCATGGAACGCCTCCGCCATCAGCACCAGGTCGTTCCAGCCGCTGCCCCGGTCGAGCAGCAGCGCGACCCAGGCGGCGAGCCCCTCTCCGTCGGTGACCATGCCCTCTGCCACCGCCGCCTCCAGCCCGTGCGACCAGGCGAAGCCGCCGATCGGAAAAGCTGGCGAAAACAGCGTCAGGAGCTGCGGCAGCGACGGG
>DASYHY010000165.1:0-15167 GCA_036252795.1 Aurantimonas sp.
GGTCTCCGCGGCGAAGCGGGGCCAGAACAGCAGCGGGTGCTCGCGTGCCATTTCCGGCCGACGTTCGGAGGGTCGCTTGAGCCGCACCAGGCCGCCCTGCAGCGGGTGGACGTTCTCGAGCCGGACCGTCGTCGCGAAGGCCACCAGCACCTTGACGAGGCTCGCCACCGGCACGCCGGTCGCCACCGCGCGGCGGATCAGCGTGCGCATGTGCTTCGGCGTGTAGTAGAGCGACCACGCCTCGCGATAGATGCCCTCCCACTCGTTTCGCGTCATCCGGGGATGCGCGGCGCAGACATGCTCGACGTCGTAGATGTTGAGGTCGGGGTCCATCGCCTCGCCCTTCCGCCACAGGACCTGATGATCCTCGGATCCCGGCAGGGGGGTCAGAACGAAGAACTCGATGATGTCGAGCGGCAGCTCATCCTGGATGATCGCGATATCGCGGCGGATGGTTTCGGACGTATCGGCGGGAAAGCCGAGAATGTAGCCCGCCAGCGTGATGATCCCTTGCGCCTTCCAGGCCAGCAGCATCTTGCGGTATTCGGTGATCTTGTTCTGGCGCTTCTTGGCCGCGGCGAGATTGTCTGGATTGACGTTCTCGAGGCCGATGAAGACGCGGGTCACGCCGGCGCGCTTGGCCTTCTCGACGAAGTTCTTGATCTTGTGGCAGAGTGTGTCGACCTGGATCATCAGGCCGAGCGGGATGCCGTCCCGCTCGCGCAGCTCGATGAGCCGGTCGAAGATCGCCTCCCACTCCCTGTTGCGGGCGAAATTGTCGTCGGTGATGAAGAATTTGTGGATGCCCTGCGCCCAGTTCAGGCGGACGAGCCGCTCCACGTCGTCGGCCGTGCGGAAGCGCGATTTGCGGCCCTGGACGTTGATGATGGTGCAGAAGGAGCACTGGTAGGGACAGCCGCGGCCGGCATCGAAGCTGGAACTCAGGCCGAGCGTCTGGGAAACGTACTGCTTCGGCAGGAACGGCGCCGGCGCACCCTCGATGCTCGGCAGGTCGTTCATGAAATCGTAGAGCGGCGCGAGCCGGCCCTCGGCCGCGTCGCGCAGCACCGTGTCGAGCCGGCCTTCCGCCTCGCCGGCGAACATCGCGATGCCCATCTCCCGGCAAGCGTCCAGCCCGACCGCCTGCCCGTCGAGCATGGCGAGACAGCCGGAGACGTGGAAGCCGCCCATCGCGACAGGAATGCCGGCCTCGCGGAACGGCCGGGCGATGTCGAGCGCGCGGGGATACTGGTTCGACTGGACCCCCACGAGAGCGACGAGCCCGAACCCGTCATGACGCTGCAACCGACCGATAAGCCCGCCGATGTCGACGCGCGTATTCGTCTCGTCCACCACCGTGATGTCGATGGCGACGCCCGGGCCCAGCACCTCGCGCTCGGCGCAGTCCTGGGCGATGCCGTAAAGTGCCGCCAGCGAGTTGGAGGGGATCATCGCCCGCCACCAGCGGATGACGTAGCCGTCGTCGTCGTAGTGGGACGGTTTGATCAGGACGAGCTGAAAGCGACGATCTTCCCGGACTGGCACGCTGGACATTCACCGCCTCGCATGAGCGCCGTCCGACAACGGCCTTGCAGCATAGCACGCGGCCCACCGCCCGTCCCGGCAATTGCGCGGCCATCGGGAAGGCGGACCAGCAGCCGAATTCGGCTGCTGGCGGAGACCTTCCGGGGCGACCCGGATCAGGCTCCCTGCGCGCTGGGATCGCCTTCCCGGCCACGTCGGCTTTCCGCCGCCTGCCTCTCGGCTTCCGCCAGGTCCCGGTTCAGCTGGGCCGTCTTCTCGGCGTTCGGCCGGGAGAAGCGGCCGAGGATCAGATACGCAACCGGCGTGACGTAGAGCGTCGAGATCGTCGCGAGGCCGAGACCGCCGACGATGACGTAGCCGAGCGCGACCCGTGCCTCGGCTCCGGCGCCGGAAGCAAAGACCAGCGGCAGCCCGCCGACCACGGTCGCGATCATCGTCATCATGACCGGACGAAGCCGGATCAGCGTCGCCTGCTCGATCGCCTCCCGCAGCTCCAGGCCTTCCTCGCGCAGCTGATTGGCGAATTCCACGATCAGGATGCCGTTCTTCGCCATGATGCCGACGAGCAGCACCAGACCGATCTGGCTGTAGAGATTGAGGCTCATGCCGAAGAAGTTCAGCGCGAAGATCGCGCAGGCGACGCCGAGCGGGACCGTCGCGATGATGATGAAGGCCGACACGAAACTGTCGAACTGCGCGGCGAGGACGAGGATGATGATCACGATGGCGAAGCCGAAGACCAGCGCCAGCCCGCTGTTGGTCTCGTTGATCGAAGCAGCCTCGGCCAGCGGGATCAGCCGCTGGTTGGCGGGCAGGATGTCGGCGGCGAAGGCTTCCAGATCCTGCCATCCCGCCTGGATCGAGTAGCCGTCCGGCAGCTGCGCGGACAGCGCCACGGCCCGTGCCCGGTCCTCCCGCGTCAGGGAGGGCGCGATGGGGCGTTCCTCGACCGTCGCCACCGTCGACATCGGCACGATGCGTCCGTCCCGCGCCTTGACGAAGATGTTGCGCATGTCGCCCGGATCGTTGACCGGATCGCTGGTCGATATCAGCTTGATCGGGACTTCCTTGTCCTCGACATAGGTCTGGCCGATCTCGCGGCCGTCCAGCAGCGCCTGCATCGCGGTGGCGAGGCCGTCGATGTCGATCCCCAGATCGGAGGCGCGGGCCCGGTCGATCATCACAGAGAGCTGCGCCTGCGTGGCGTTCTCCGACAGGCGGACATTCCCCCAGCGGCCATCGGCCTGCATCGCCTCGAGAAGCGTCTCGGCGCTCGTCGCCAGTTCCTCGAAATTCTGGCCTGCAACCGCAAACTGCAGTCCGCGTCCGCCGCCTCTGATGCCGAGCGAGTTGGGCTGGATGGCGAAGGCCCTGACGCCGGCGATCTGCCGGACCTTGCCGTTGATCTCGGCGACGATCTCCTGCTGCGTCCGCTCCCGCTCGGCCCAGTCGGCCAAAGTGACGACGAGGAAGGCGGAGTTGGCCGAGCCCCGTCCGGAAATGGCGAAGACGTTCGTCGCCTCGCCGGTCTCCACATAGGGCAGCACGACGTCCTCGATCCGGCGCAGCTGGCCGTTGGTGTAGTCGAGGCTGGCGCCCTGCGGCGCGTCGATGCTCATCAGCACGACGGCGCGGTCCTCCGTCGGCGTCAGTTCCTGCGGCATCGACTGGAAGGTGACGTAGGCCGCGAAGGAGAAAAGACCGGCGATCACCACGATGAGCAGCGGAAAGGCCAGGCAGAAACGCAGGGTGAGCGCATAGAGCCCAGCCAGTTGCCTGCCGAGCCAACGCATGCCGTTCTGGAAGAAGCCGGGCGCGCGCTCGTCCTCGCGCGCCTTCAGGAAGTTCGCGGCCAGCATCGGGCAGAGGGTCAGGGCGATGAAGGAGGAGATCACCACCGCGATCGCGAGGACGAAGCCGAACTCGCGGAACAACCCGCCTGCCTGACCGGGCAGGAACGAGATGGGCACGAACACGGCGGCGAGCGTCGCGGTGGTCGAGATCACGGCGAAGAACACTTCGCGCGTGCCGAGGACGGCGGCTGCCTGCGGGCGCGCGCCCATGTCGCGGCGCCGCACGATGTTCTCCAGAACGATGATCGCGTCGTCCACGACCATGCCCGTCGCCAGCACGAGTGCCAGCAGCGTCAGGATGTTGATGGAGAATCCTGCCAGATAGATGAAGGCGACGACACCGATCAGCGCGATCGGCATCGTGACCGCCGGAATGAACGTCGCCCTGACATTGAGCAGGAACAGGAAGATCACGAAGACGACGATGACGACGGCGAGGCCGAGGGCGATCTGGACCTCGTGGATGGCGCCGTCGATGAAGGTCGCGTCGTCACTGGTGACCCGCAGCGTCACCCCGTCCGGCAGGGTGCGGTTGAGGTTGGCGACTTCCGCGCGAACCCCTTCCGAGATGTCGAGCGTGGACGAGCCTGCCTGGCGCACCACGCCGAGGCCGACGCCGGTCTGGCCGTTGACCCGCTGCTGCGAGGCGGCGTCGTCCGGCCCGAAGCGAACGGCGGCAACATCGCGCAGCCGGGTCCGCTCGTCGAGGAAGATGCCCTCGAATTCGGCCGGGGAGGAGACGTTGGCATCGGCCCGGACGATCAGGTCTTGGGTGGGCGAGGCGAGCGATCCGGCCGGCACGTCCATGGCCGCGTTCTGCAGCGCGGTCGAGACGTCGCCAAGGGTCAGGCCGCGGGTCGCGAGCTTGTCCGGGTCGATGTCGACATAGATCAGCCGCTCGCGCTCGCCGTAGACCTGCAGGTCCGCGACACCGTCGACGGCGGCGATCTGGTCGGCGATGCGATCGTCGACGAGTGTCGTCAGATCCTCGATGGGCATGCCCGGCGCGGTAATTGCCAGCCGCATGATCGCCTGCGCGTCGGCATCGGCCTTGACGATCCGCGGCTCCTCCGCGCCCTCGGGGAGCGAATCTGCGATCCGGCTGACGGCGTCGCGCACGTCGCTCGCCGCGACGTTCAGGTCGGTGGAGTCGCTGAACTCGATCGTGACCCGGCTGTCGCCGAAACGCGATCGCGACGAGACGGAAGATATGCCGGAGACCCGCGCGATGGCGCTCTCGATCTGGCTGGTGATCTGGCGGTCGACCGTTTCCGGCGACGCCCCGGCGAAATCCACCGAGACGCTGATCACCGGGCGATCGACATTGGGCAGTTCGCGGATCTCGACCGCGTTGAAGGCGGCAAGACCGGCGACCACGATCAGCAGGTTGATCACGATCGTCAGGACCGGCCGCCTGATGAACAGGCTCGTGAAGGCGGTGATGCCGTCCGGCTTGGGCGCGGGGGAAGCGGGCGTCGTCATCGCGTTCTCGTACGGCCGGCGTCGTCGGTGCCTGAACCCGGCAGGCGCGCGGCCGCGGCGCGCCCCACGAGGTCCGGGGCGCCGCTGGCTTCCCGTCCGATCGGCGTCTCCAGCGACACGCCTTCCGCGGAGGGAACCGTTGCCGCGCCGGCAGGGACGTCGCGCACACGCTGGATCTCCACCGGTCCGCCGTCGCGCACGGTCTGAAGCCCCTCGACGACGACCAGATCGCCTTGTCGCAGGTCGTCCGAGGCGACGAGGACGCGATCGATGTTTCGCTCGACGATCCGGATCGGCGCCTTGACGGCCTTGTCGTCGACGATCTTCCAGACGATCGGGCCGTTGCGCTCCCAGACCACGGCGATGGGGTCGACGCTCAGGAAGGTCTCGCCCTCCAGCGACAGCGACACGGAGAACGACATGCCCGGGCGCAATTGGTCGTCCGCGTTCTCGATCAGCGCCTCGGTGCGCAGGGTGCGGCTGGCCTCGTCCAGGCGGCTGTCGATGGCGACGATCCGGCCTTCATGGATGCGGGCCGGCCTGGCGGTGGAGACCGCCTCCACAGGAGCACCGATCTCGAGGTCCTGCACGAAGCTCTCCGGGGTAAAGAACACGACCTTGAGCTGGCTGCGGTCATCGATCGTCGCGATCTCCGTGGAGGTGCCCACGAGGTCGCCGCGGTCGGCGCTGACGATGCCGATGCGCCCGGCGATCGGCGCGCGAATGTCGCGCTTGCCGAGGGCGATCTGCGCGCTCTGCAGGTCGAGGCGCGCGTTGTCGCGCTCCCGCGCCACATCGGTCACCTCGACAGCGGTGATCGTGTTGGAATCCTGGAGGCGCTGGAACCGGCGAAGCTTGTCTTCGGCCGCCTCGAGCCCGAGCTGCGCGCGCGCCACCGCGACTTCTTCATTGGCCCGTTCGAGACGCGCGAGGATCGCCCCGGCTTCGACCTTGTCGCCGGACTGCACCTGGACTTCGTCGATGATGCCGGTGGTGTTGTCCGGATAGACCACCACCGATCGTGCCGCTTCGCCCGTGCCGATCGACCGCATCGCCGTCCGGGTGACGCCGATGGCGACCGGGTCGGCAACCACGACACTACCGCCGCCGCCGCGACGGCCGAAGCCACCGCCAGCCGCTCCCGCCGTATCGACGGCAGCCGGTTCTCCGGCCTCGGGGGCAACCGTGAGAATGGCCGTGCGCACGAAGCCGGGCAGGGCGATGTCGGATTCAAGGATGGTTCGTCCGGCGCTCGGGTCCCATCTGAGATAGGCCGCGGCGGCCACGATCAGAACGAGGGACGTGACGAGTACCTGCTTCAGGAGGGCCATGAGCACCTTGTACGTTGCAGCGGCGTGTTGTGGCGCGCGAAGCGCTCCTGCCGAGCACGATAGCCGAGTTTCCGGCAAGATTGCCGTTGCTTGGATTACGAAGTGTAACCTATCGCCGGTTTGACATCACAAGCGCGACATCATGGCCCACTTTCACGGCGCCCATAAAAAAGGCCCGCCGAGGCGGGCCTTCTCCGAGTTCCGGGCAAGAGCCGTCAGTCGGTGATCACGACCGGCTCCCCGGCGGTCTCGACCGACCGGATCCGCATCGTGTCTCGGTTGGCCGTATAGCTGTCCGCCTCGTATTCCATCGCAGCTTCGAGCTGATCCTCGGTGAACTGCGTATAGAGGTACAGCGAGCCGTCGGCATCCTGCATGAACTGCAGATTGTCCAGGCCCACGGCCACAGGCTTGGCGCCGATCCCGAGAAAACCGCCGACGTCGACGATCACCGCATCGACTTCGCCTTCCGGGCTGAGGACGATGTCGCCGATGCTGCCGATGGAGTCTTCGTTCGGACCGTAGACCGTCGTTCCCATCAGGTTCTCGGCCGTGAGTTCGGCCTGATCGGTGACCGGCGTCATGTCGTGAACCACGCCGCCCGTCGACGCGGTCGTGGCGGTGTCGGTGGTGCCGAGACCGGTCGCCGGCGTACCGGGCATCACCGTACCGGTGGGCGCCTGCGTCACCCTCGTTCCGTCGGTCGCGCCCGGGGACTGCAGCCGCATCCGGTCGCGGTTCTCGGCGTAGCTCGCGGCGTTATACTCCTCGGCGTTCTCCAACTGATCCTCGGTGAACGGGGTGTAGAGGTGCATGGAGCCGCTCGCATCCTGCATGAACTCCACGTTGTCCATGCTCACGGCCACCTGTTTGGATCCGATGCCGAGGAAACCGCCGACGTCGATGATAACGGCATCGACGGCGCCATCGGCGCTGAGGGCAATGTCACCGATTTCGCCGACATCGGCGTCGTTCCCGCCGTAGACGGACGTCCCGATCAGATTGTCGGCGGTCAGTTCCGCGCGATCCGTCAACGGAGTCATTCCCGTGCGAACAGCGGTCGTCGCGGTGGTGTCGTCGTCGGTCACGCCGGCAATGCCGGTCGTCGTCGTCTCGCCCTGGATGCGGTCCATCTCGGTGCCGCCGCCGGCAACGCTGCCGCCCGGCGCGACGGTCTCCCTCTGTGCCGGATCGATGGGGGCCGTCGTGCCCGTGTCGATCGGGGCGGCAGGGGTCAACTGCGTCGGGGGAGGCGGCGTCGTGGCGTCCTGCGCGTATGCCGAGGTGGCAATGACACCGGCCATGGCGGTGGTGGCAAGAAGAGTGCGGATCATCGTGAAAGTCCTCCTGTCGGTTCGTCCATAGCCGCGACTGCGCCCGCGCGTTGCTCGGGCTTGGCGGCGACGACCATAAGAATATAATCCGTTCGCGGCCCATACGTTCCGCAGCAAGCCGGGGCGACGGGCGCCGCAGAGCCTTCCGCGAAGGGCACGCCAAATAACCTCAAGCGAAGACCAACACCCCGAAGAGGAGCATCAGCAGCAGGCCGATCAGCACGATGAAGATCAGGATCTTGGCTATGCCGGCGGACGCACCGGCGACACCCCGAAATCCGAGAAGGCTCGCGATCGCGGCGACGATCAGCAAGATGACGATCCATTCAATCATAATGGGCTCCCGTGTTTGTGCCGCGCACCCGGCGCAACTTCGCGCCAAAACGGACGGTCAGCCACATGGTTCCGTTAGCAACCGTTGAGGCAGTTGCACGGACCGATTGGCCGGGGACCTTTATCGGTCTATGTGCAGCACCGGCCGCGCACCGCGCCGGGACCGCCTGCGCCATCCAGGCTGCACGTTTAGCCCTTTGGGGATACACATGAAGATTCTTGCGCTGCTGAACCAGGACGGCGGAACGCTCAAGACCGAGGACCTCGATCGTCTTGCGGCGCTGATCCGCGACGAATTCCAGGTTCATGGGCACGAGATCGCGGTGGAGCGATGCAGGGGAAAGGCCATCGTCGAGACGATCGGGGCCGCGTCCGAGCGCGCCGATCTCGATGTGCTGATGGTCGGCGGCGGGGACGGTACGGTCTCGGCGGCCGCCATGGCGCTGACTGGCAAGGCCATCGCCCTCGCCATCCTGCCGGCCGGTACGATGAACCTCTTCGCGCGGACCCTGCAGATCCCGCTCGAGCTGCCTCAAGCCATCGCCGCGCTCGCCTCGGGGCAGGTGCTCGCGGTGGATGTCGGGACGGTCAACGGCGAACCCTTCGTCCACCAGTTTGCCGTCGGTCTACACGCGCGGATGGTCAGGATGCGCGAGAGCCTCGAATACGGGTCGCGCATCGGCAAGATCCTCGCGACGACCCGCGCCGCCTTCCTGGCTCTGCGCGGGCTGCCCTCGGTGGATATGACGATCGAGATCGACGGCGTCCAGCAGCGCATCTCGAGCCCGGCGGTGGCGATCTCCAACAATCTGTACGGGGAGGGGCATGTGCCGTTCGCCGACGATCCGAGGGGCGGCGTGCTCGGCGTCTATATCTGCCGCGTCAAGCGCCCGCCGGCAGTGATGAAGCTGACCCTGGACATTCTTCGCGGATCGTGGCGCCGGAATCCGCATCTGGAAGTCCACACGGCGAAGCGCGTCGTGCTCGACTACAAGGGACGGCATCACACGAAGCGGTCGGTCCGTGACGGCGAACTGACCACGCTCGAGTCCGAGACGGTCGTCGAGATCAAGGCGCGGGCGCTGAACGTTCTGGTGCCGGCGGATGCGACCTACCACCCGGCCGAGCCCGCCGGGGAAGCGGGGGCGGGCGTTGCCCCGGTGTCGGCGTCCTGAAAGGGAGCGATCGCCCGCTCACCGCGTTACGCTGGACCGACCGATCGGAGGCGTGTTGCAGGCGATCGTCCTGCGAGGGGGGGGGGCGCTCAGCGCGGCTCCTCGCCCTCTTCGCCGGACGTGCCGGATGCTCCCACTTCGGACTTCTCGCCGACATCGCCAAACGTCGTGTAGTTGTGGCCGCCGTCAGCGAGCAGGTTCAAGGCTTCGCTGATCTGGAGGCCCAGCGGATCGACCTCATCCGCGCCATCGAGATCTCCGCGGTAACCGGCGCGGCGGGCGAGTTCCTCCAGCCGGGCCTGCTTCTCCTCGACGAGCATGTCGGGGCTGTTCAGGATGTCTTCGATCTCGGCCTCGGTCACCGGCTCGCCGGCGCCGGGCGCATCACCATTCAAGTCCGTCGCGGCGACGCGGCCGCTCCCGGGTTTACCGACGTCCGACATGACAACCTCCACTCAAAAATAGCGCATCGAGGCGAGGGGGCCCCCGTGGAAGGCTCCCCCCGAAAGCACCTTACTGCTGCGGAGTGGTGGGATCTCCGGGGGCAACCGTGCCGCCCGCAGGTGCTGTGTCGACGGCCGGCGCTCCGGTGGGAACGGGTCCTTCAACCGCCACGTCGGCATCCGGCAGCCACCATCCATAGACGCCGAGGCCCACGAAGACGAGCGCGCAGAGAGCGAGCGCGACGACGAGGATCATCAGGACGGGGGTGCCCTTTTCGCCCTGACGGGCTTCGGTGGAGTTGAGCTTGCGCTTCGCCATATTCCAATTTCCTAAAGTAATGTGCGCTGCCGGAGGATGCGATCACGCCTCGCCTCGTCGATCAACGTGCTCAAAGCCTATCCGATGCGGTAACGATATCGGGAGATGGCACGCCAGATCGCGAAGCCGGCCGCACCGGCGACCGGCAGCAACAGGAGCGACTTCCTGCGCCGCACTGAATTAAACAGCAGCGGCGCATTGGTGAGTGCGGCGACCCCGGCGATCGAGGCGACATCGCGCTGCAGGCGGTCATCCGCCCGCCGCGTCGGTGGCCGCCGGGCCATCAGCGCCAGGATCCACGTGACCCCGCAAAGGACGAGGAACACCGCCGCGAAGCTGAGGGAGGCGGCGAGGCTGCCGACTTCGTTGGCCAGAAGAATGTAGAACGCCGAGAAGACAAACGCGGCAGCCATCAGGCCGAAGAGCGCCATGATCGCATAGAGGGCGGCGAGCCGCCGCATCCGGGCGACATAGATGCCGGCCTCGCCAGTGATCAGCCGGGTGACGAGCGCAAACAGCATGATCAGCGGCGGAAGATACGCGCGTAGAGATAGCCTGCCGCCGCAGCGATCAGCACGCTCTTGATCGGCTCGGCGCGGACCTTCTCGCTCAGCTGCTCCTCGAGATCGGATGCGGCGTCCTGCGCCTGCCGCATGTAGCGCTCGCCGCGCTCGCGTACGTCATCGCGCAGCGCGAAGGCCTGCTGACGCGCCCCGTCGGCCCGGTTCGCCGCCTCGGCCTTCAGCGCTTCCGCCAGGCCGCTGACGTCCTCGCGAAGTCGTGCCAGCTCCACCTCGATGTCGCGCCTGTTCTCGTCGGTGCCGGCGCCCGGCTTGGTGCCAGCAGATCCGGCGGGTTTACCGGTCGTCTTGATGTCGCTGGAACTGATATCGGAAGCCATGGAGCACCCCACTGCTAGAGCCTGAAGGTCCGGCGCGAAGGAGCGACCCGCTCCCCGGCACCGTGTTGAATGAAACTGTCTGCCGGCAGGGCGGTTCCGCCCGGTGCCAGCTTTGTTGAAGATCAGGCCGCCGGCGCGACGCCGATGATCTGCGAGGAAATCGAATCCGGGCCGTACTCGCCGTCGCCGTCGATCCCGAGGATCTCGGCGATGCGGGTCCGTGCGCGCGACACCCGGCTCTTGATCGTGCCGACCGCGCATTTGCAGATTTCTGCGGCCTCCTCGTAGGAGAAGCCCGACGCGCCGATGAGAATCAGGGCTTCGCGCTGATCGTCCGGCAGCATGTCGAGCGCCTTCCGGAAATCCTGCAGATCCAGATGCCCCTGCTGTTCGGGATGGCCGGCAAGCTGCATCGCGTGGATGCCGTCGACATCCTGCACTTCCCGCCCCTTCTTTCGCATCTGCGTGTAGAACTCGTTGCGCAGGATGGTGAAGAGCCACGCCTTCAGGTTCGTGCCCGGCTGGAACGTGTGCTGCTTGTCCCACGCCTTGACCAGCGTCTCCTGCACGAGGTCGTCCGCCCGGTCGAAGGACCCGGACAGCGAAGCGGCGAAGGCGCGAAGATTCGGAATTATGGCAATCAATTCCCGGCGGAAGTCCTGCTGTTCGCTCATTCCTGACCCTACTTACGGCCCGCGTTCTTCGATGCTGTCTCCGCCGCGTCCAACGCGTCGAGAAGCGACAGGAAGCGGTCCGGGACGGGTTCGCTGGCGACGTCGTCGTAGTAGGCCTTCAGCCGTTTTCCGATCGCGGTCTGGACGCCGTATTGCGGGTTCGGCTCCGGCGATCGCTGCTGCTTGGTCTGGAACATGTGATCCTTCGTCTCGCGATCATCCATAAGTCGTCTCAGCGCGTCTCGATTGCGTGCCGCCCGTGACCGGCGGCCCCTTCGTCCGTGTCGTGCGACGACCGCTAGATAAAATCATTGCTGCGCTTCTCAAGCCTGCCCCCTCCGAGTGACCCTCCCGGCGTATCGTCGCTGCGAGAGCATCCGCATGCCTCAACATTCGCGGCGCGCTAAAGTTCCCGATCGCGAGGAACTTTTCGGGTCCGACGGCATTCTGCACCAATTCGTGCCTATTCCTTAGGTCGACACGAGGGGAGTTTTCATGTCGATGTCATCCCGCATAGCGCCGCACATTCCGTATCTCCGGCGCTATTCTCGGGCTCTCAGCGGTTCGCAGGCGAGCGGCGACGCCTATGTCGCGGCGGTTCTCGAGGCGCTGATAGCGGATCCCAGTCTGTTTCCCGACGATCAGACCCCGCGGATTTCGCTGTACAAGCTGTTTTCGTCGCTCTGGCAGTCGGTCGAAGTGAACATCCGCGAGGATGCGCCCACCTCGGCCTGGGAGGAGAAGGCGTCCCGCAACCTGCGCGCCATCTCGCCCTTGCCGCGTCAGGCGTTCCTGCTGGTCGCGGTCGAGGGCTTCACCACCGATGAGGCAGCCCTGATCCTGGGGCTGGACGAGACGGAGTTCTCGCGGCTCATCGACCAGGCCAGTTCCGACATCGGCCGGCAGGTGTCGACCGACATCATGATCATCGAGGACGAGCCGCTGATCGCGATGGACATCGAGCAGATGGTCGAGAGCCTCGGCCATACCGTCACGGGCGTCGCCCGGACCCACAAGGAAGCGATTTCCCTGTTCGAGAAGCAGAAGCCAGGCATGGTCCTCGCCGACATCCAGCTCGCCGACGGCAGCTCGGGGATCGACGCGGTCAACGACATCCTGGCCAAGGTTTCCGTGCCGGTGATCTTCATCACCGCGTTTCCGGAGCGGCTTCTGACGGGCGAACGGCCGGAGCCGACCTTCCTGGTCACCAAGCCGTTCAACCCGGACATGGTGAAGGCGCTGATCAGTCAGGCGCTGTTCTTCGAGTCCGACCGAAAGGCTGCGGCCTAGAGGCCCTAGGCGCGACATGGCTTCCGAGGCGATCCCCGGCGTGCAAGCAGAACAGGCGGCCAGATCCCGGCTTCCCGTAGCGCTCATGCCAAGCCGATTTCCCGGAAGCCCGCCCCGGCTATCAGGCACGGCCAGGGCCATCCGGGGGCAGCGGGTTTTTCCTGCGCTGCCATCGGCGGCTCGGGCATGGGGTGCGGCCGGCCTCGTCACCCATCGTGGGATCCGCGCGCGGGCGGATCCTGACACCGCAGTGCATATTTCGAGCGTCGGCTGATGTTGGCAGACAAGGTGATGCGAGCGTTGGGCAACACGGAGATGTCCGTGTTCGCTCAGGACCGCGACCTGCGCTACTCCTGGGTCTGCAACGCCGGCGATTCGTGGCTGGCAGGCGCGGACGAGGGCGTGGTCGACAGCGAGATCCTGTCTGCGCAGGCGGCCGAGCGATCGACCGCGATGAAACGCGAAGTCCTGCGCAGCTTTCGCCCGGCACGCTTCGAACTCTCCATCGCCACCGGTCCTTCGGTTCGCTGGTACGACGTTCGCGTCGACGTCGATCGCGACAGGGAGGGGAAGGTGTGCGGCATCATCGGCACGTCCTTCGACATCACCGAGCAGAAGCGTCGCGAAGAGACGCTGAAAACGCTGCTGCGCGAGTTATCGCACCGCTCCAAGAACCTGCTGGCCATCATCCAGAGCCTGGCGAGCCAGACGGCGCGCCATTCCGTGACGGTGCCGGAGTTCCTCGTCCGGTTCCGCGGCCGCATCCAGTCGCTGGCCTACTCCCAGGATATCGTCACCGACGCCGACTGGCGCGGCGCCGACCTCGTCAGCCTCGTGACGATGCAGGTGGAGCGTTACGCGCCGGACGGCATGGACCAGATCGCGGTCCTCGCGCCGGACGTCTACCTGTCTCCGACCGCCTCGCTCCACGTCGGTCTCGCCCTCCACGAACTGGCGGTGAACGCCGCGTCCTACGGCGCTCTCTCGGTGCCGGGAGGGCAGGTCGCGATCAGCGGGCAATTCGAGCGGGCGGACGGCGAGGAGGCGCTACGCATTGTATGGCAGGAGAGAAACGGTCCCCGTGTGCGCGCCGAACGTGATGCCCGGTTCGGCACGTCGACGCTGGAGCGGATCGTTCCGAATGCCGTCGGCGGCGAAGCCCAGCTCGAATATCTCCCGGGCGGCATCCGCTATACGCTGACCGTTCCCGAGGCGCAGTACGAGATCATCTCCCGCGCCTCCGCCGAGTCCGCCTGAACCGTCTCCCCACCGCGGGCGACACGCCTCTCGCAGGCTCCCGGTTTCACGCATTCGTTACGTTTCGTCCCAGGCACCGCGGAACGAATGCCCCTGAAGGCCGTTAGCTGCCCAAAGGAGAGGTTTCCATGGAACACGTTGCTGCTTTCATGTTGCTTGTGGGGTGCTCTGGCGACGCCACGATGTGCAAAGAAATTCCGGTTCCCGTTCCGGCCTACGAAACGGTGGCCGAGTGCCAAAACGACCTTCCCCTGCAGATCCGTCTGAGCGGCTCGACCGACCGGCGCGTTCTCGGTGCCTGCAAGGCGGTGGACGAAGAAGTCTTCGAGCAGTCGGCATCGATCGACTGGGCGGTGAGCCGCAGCGGCGAGCTGTTGATCACGTTCGACGCGGAGCCGCAGGTGGTCGCGTCGCGGTAATGCCCGCTCGGGCGTGACGGAACGATCTGCTTCCTCTATCGTTGAAGATGGGGACGACGAGTTTTTGTGGAGAGGTTGGAATGATCAGGAAGCTTTCATTGGCGGCGGCAGCGGCGCTGACGCTCGCAGCATCGGGCTGCACCACCGAAGATCGGTATACTGCCGGTGGCGCCGGTATCGGCGGCCTGGGCGGTGCAGCGATCGGTGCGGGCATTACCGGTGACGCCGAAGGCGCGCTCATCGGCGGTGCCATTGGCGCAGGTGCGGGAGCCATCGCCGGCAATGTAATCGGACGTTCGCAGGAGCGCCCGGGCTACTGCCGCTATTCCGACGGCAACATCTATCGCTGCCCGGCGGGTTACTGACCTTTCGCGGTCAACAACCGTCACGACTTGATTCAAGAAGGGCCGCCGGGACAGTCTCCCGGCGGCCCTTTTTCATGCGTCGGCCTTGCCGTTCGGCATTGGGGGGCTAAAGGTGCGGCGAGATACAGGTTGCGGGGACTCATGACATCGCGGAGCCATTTCTCGGGTGCGGTAGCACGAAGGCCTAGCCGCGGCGCAGCTTTCGGCGCGGTGCTGCTCCTCGGCAGTGTCACGCTCTCCGGCTGTTCAGGGGCCGGCCTGCCGCCGGTCTTCGGCGCGGTGTTCGGCCTCGAGGGTGCGGAGACCGCACCCTTCACCGTGGGAACCGTGCCAGAGCCGGTGCCGGCGGCGACGGACCGGATACTTGGCCTCGCGGCCAACAATCCCGGCCAGTGCATCTATCTGCGCAGCGACAACCGCCGCTTTCGCGCGGCCTGTCCGGAAGG
>DASYHY010000166.1:0-1603 GCA_036252795.1 Aurantimonas sp.
CTCCAGAACACCGCCTCCTCGGTCAACATCAAGGAGCGGCTCGACTTTTCCTGCGCGGTCTTCGACGCGACCGGGGCGCTGGTCGCCAACGCGCCGCACATGCCGGTGCATCTGGGCTCGATGGACCGGTCGGTGGAGACGGTCATCGCGCTCAACGAGGGCCGCATCCGGCCGGGCGACGTCTTCGCCCTGAACGCTCCCTATAACGGCGGCACGCATCTGCCGGACATCACCGTGGTGACGCCGGTCTTCGATGACGCCAGGCAAGAGGCGTCGAGCGCCGAAGGCGCGAGGGGGACGAACGGAGAATCCCGGATCCTCTTCTACGTCGCCTCGCGCGGCCACCATGCCGATGTCGGCGGCATCGCGCCCGGCTCGATGACGCCGCGGGCGACGCGAGTGGACGAGGAAGGGGTGCTCATCGACAATCTGCGGCTGGTCGACGCGGGCGTGTTCCAGGAGGACGAGCTTCGCCGCGTGCTGACCGACCACCCGTACCCAGCCCGCAACCCCGACCAGAACATCGCCGACCTCAAGGCGCAGATCGCCGCCAACGAGAAGGGCGTTGCCGAACTGCGCCGCATGGTCGAGACCTTCGGCCTGGAGACGGTCGATTCCTACATGGCCTATGTCCAGGACAATGCGGCCGAGGCGGTGCGCCAGCTCATCGACGGGCTGGAGGACTGCGCCTGCGACTATCCGACCGACAGCGGACAGGTGATCCGGGTCCGGATCACGGTCGATCGCGCCGCCCGCGAGGCGACCGTCGACTTCACCGGCACCTCGCCGTCGATGGCGAACAACTTCAACGCGCCGGAGCCGGTGACGCGGGCGGCGGTGCTCTACGTCTTCCGGGTCATGGTGGAAAAGCCGATCCCGATGAATGCCGGCTGCCTGCGGCCGGTGAGGATCGTTGTGCCGGACGGGTCTATGCTGAAACCGCGCTATCCGGCGGCCGTCGTCGCCGGCAACGTCGAGACCTCGCAGCACGTCACCAACGCGCTGTTCCAGGCGCTCGGCGCCCTCGCTAACTCCGAAGGGACGATGAACAACCTGACCTTCGGCGACGCGCGCTACCAGTATTACGAGACGATCTGCTCCGGCTCGCCTGCCGGGCGGATGAACGACGGACGGTCCTTCGCCGGGACGTCCGGCGTCCATGTCCACATGACGAATTCGCGCCTCACGGACCCCGAGATCCTGGAGATGCGCTACCCGGTCGTGCTCGAGGACTTCCACATCCGGGAGGGCTCGGGCGGCGACGGCGAGAAGCACGGCGGCGACGGGACCAGGCGCACCATCCGCTTCCTGCAGCAGATGGACTGCGCCATCCTCTCCTCGCACCGCACGCAGCCGCCGAAGGGCATCGCCGGTGGCGGCGACGGCGAGATGGGGCGCACCGAGGTGCGGCGGCTGGACGGGACGCTGGAGAGGCTGGAAGGCTGCGACCAGACCGTCCTTAAGGCCGGCGAAGCGGTGATCGTGACGACGCCGACCCCCGGCGGCTACGGATCCGCCGCATAGCGGCACCCCGCCGGGGCCCCATTTTCCAGGATGGGCGCACGGGAAGTGGAACGGACCGATTCCGCAGCGGAACGGAGGC
>DASYHY010000167.1:0-4125 GCA_036252795.1 Aurantimonas sp.
TAGTTCCGCAGATGCCCCTCACGCGTAAAGCCGCACTTCTCCAGTAGCCTGATCGAGCGGGTGTTGGAAGGCAGGCAGGCGGCCTCGATCCGGTGCAGGCCCTGAATGTCGAAGACGAACAGCTTGATCGCCTCGACCGCCCGCTGCATCAGCCCGGCACCGGCGTAGCGCTGGCCGATCCAGTAGCCGAGCATGCAGTTCTGCGCGACGCCCCGTCGGATCAGCCCGGCGGTGATCCCGCCGTAGAGGGTCGCGCCGTCGGCATCGAAGATGAAGAACGTGTAGCTCGTGCCTTCGCGCGCTTCCTGCGCGTAGCGCCTCAGACGAAGCCTGTACGCTTCCCAGGAGAGCTCGTCCGCCATCCAGAGCGGCTCCCACGGTCTCAGGAAATCGCGACTTTCCGCCCGCAGCTGACGCCAGGCGGGATAGTCGCTTCGCCGCGGCATCCGCAGCACGACACCGTCTCCCGCCAGGCTTGGAAGCTGCGGTCCGGTGAGGCGGTCGAGGACGCTCATGGTCGTCCGATCAGCGGCCTGCGGCGATCCTGGCCTCGCCGGCGTTCTGGCTGGACAGGAGTCCGGCGATCTCGGCCTGGGCGGGCAGGCGCGAGAGCGGCCCGATGGCGGCGACCGTCGGGGTGGTGCCGACGAAGATGCGGTGGGCGAGATCCGCCAGCCGGGTCGCATCGATGGCGTCGAGCCGCGCGATCAATTCCTCGTTGGCGATCGTCTCGCCCTTGAACATCAGCTGTCGCGCGATCTGTCCGGCGCGGGCGGCCGGGCTCTCCTGCGACATCAGGAGGCTCGCCCGCATCTGGGCGCGAGCCCGCGTCACCTCGACATCCGTGATGCCTTCGGCGGCCCGCAGCAACTCGTCGACGATCACCGGCGCGAGCTCCGCCAGTTCCTCCTCGCCGGTCGCGGCGTGGATGCCGAAGATCCCGCTGTCGGAGAAGCTCCAGTGGAAGGCGTAGATCGCATAGCAGAGCCCGCGGCGTTCGCGGATCTCCTGGAACAGCCGCGAGGACATGCCGCCGCCGAGGATCAGCGAGAGGATCTGCGAGGCGTAGAAGTCGCGTGCGTAATAGGGCCGGCCCTCGAAGCCGAGCACCATCTGCGCGTCCATCAGGTCGCGCTCCTCGCGAAATTCGCCGCCGGTATAGCTCGCGAGCGTGCGCGGCTGCGCCCTGTTGGGCAGCGGCGACACGGCACCGGAGCCGAAGGCGGCGCTGACCTGGTCTACGATCGCCTGGTGCGAGACGGCGCCCGCGGCCGAGACGATCATGTTGTCCGGCGCGTAGTGTCGGGCGAGGTAGCGGCGAAGGTCCTGTGGCGCGAAGCCCTTCACCGTCTCGCGGCTGCCGAGGATCGGCCGGCCGATGATCTGGTCGCGAAACGCCGTCGCCTGGAAATGGTCGAAGACGATGTCGTCGGGCGTGTCCTCGGCGGCGCCCAGCTCCTGCAGGATCACCTGCTGCTCGCGCTCCAGCTCCTGCTCGTCGAAGCGGGAGTCGATCAGGATGTCGGCGAGGATGTCGAGCGCCAGCGGCACGTCGTCCTTGAGCACCCGGGCGTAGTAGGACGTCGTCTCGACGCTGGTGGCGGCGTTCAGCTCGCCGCCGACGTCCTCGATCTGCTCGGCGATCTGCCGAGCCGTCCGCTGGCTCGTGCCCTTGAACGCCATGTGCTCGAGCAGGTGCGCGATGCCGTGCTCGGCTGGTGCCTCGTCGCGGGCTCCCGCCTTGACCCAGATCCCGAGCGCGGCGCTCTCCAGCAGCGGCATCGTCTCGGTGGCGATGGTCAGCCCGTTCGTGAGCCGCGTGACCTCGACGCTCACGCTTCGGCTCCCTGCGTCACGGCGCGGGAGCGCGCCAAAACGTATTCCTCGACGGCGCCCAGGTCGTTGGGCAACCGGTCCATCGTCTCGTGCTTCTGCATCAGGTCCGCGTGGCTGGGGGGCAGGGACGGCGAGAGGCCGCAGGCCTTCTTCACCGCATCGGGGAACTTCGCCGGATGCGCCGTGCCGAGCGTGATCATCGGCGTGACGGACATGCGGGTCTCGGCGACATGGACCCCGACCGCGGTATGCGGGTCGAGGAGATAGGCGGTCGTCGCGAGCGTTTGCCGGATGGTCTCCGCGGTCTCCGCTTCGCTGGTCGCACCGGCGTCGAACTCGGCGCGGATGGCGACGAGCACGTCCTCGGGCAGGTGGAATCCTCCCGACTGGGAGAGCTGCTGCATCAGGCGGCGCACCAGGTCGGCGTCGCGCCCGCTCGCCTCGAAGATCAGCCGCTCGAAGTTCGACGAAACCTGGATGTCCATGGAGGGGGACATCGTGGCATGGACGCCGCCGGTCTCGTAGCGCCCACGGTCCAGCGTGCGCACGAGGATGTCGTTCTCGTTGGTGGCGATCACCAGCCGTTCGATCGGCAGCCCCATGCGCCTTGCGCCGTAGCCGGCGAAGATATCGCCGAAATTGCCGGTGGGAACGGTGAACGAGACGGCGCGGTCGGGCGCGCCGAGGCTGGCGGCGGCGGTGAAATAGTAGACGATCTGGGACATGATCCGGCCCCAGTTGATGGAGTTCACTCCCGACAGTGCCGCGCCGTCGCGGAAGCGCCGGTCGTTGAACATCGCCTTAACCAGCGCCTGGCAGTCGTCGAACGTCCCGTCGACGGCGACGGCGTGGACGTTGTCCGCGCCGGACGTGGTCATCTGGCGCTGCTGCACCGGCGAGACCCGGCCGTGGGGAAACAGGATGAACAGGTCGGTGCGATGGCTGCCGGCGAAGGCGGCGATTGCGGCTCCGCCGGTGTCGCCCGAGGTGGCGCCGACGATCGTGGCGCGCCGCCCGCGTTGGGCGAGGACGTGATCCATCAGCCGCGCGATGAGCTGCATCGCGACGTCCTTGAAGGCCAGCGTCGGCCCGTGGAAGAGTTCCAGCACGAAATGCGCGGGGGCCAGCTGGACCAGCGGCGCGACAGCCGGGTGCGGGAAGGTGGCGTATGCCTCGTCGACCATGCGCCGCAGCGCCTCGGGCTCGATGTCCTCCCCGACGAACGGCTGGAGGATGTCGAAGGCGACTTCCGCGTAGGGACGGCCGGCAAAGCCGCGAATGGTCTGTGCGTCCAGCGTCGGCCAGGTCTCGGGAACGTAGAGGCCGCCGTCGCTCGCAAGACCCGCCAGAAGGGCATCGGCAAATCCGAGGACCGGAGCCTCGCCTCGCGAACTCACGTATTTCACGTCGTCTCCACTTCGCATTCCGGTCGCGTAGCGCTCGTCGATCCGTCGCCTTCCGGGCGCCGTCCCCGTCGCCTATACGCCATCCGGCTGATATAGAACGGCCCGTCACAATAAGGGAAGAACCGAGCAATGCATATGGTGACAGCCCTCAGGGGCGCGATGGTCTGCGGCGCGCTGGCGCTGCTGTCGGCGTGTTCGTCGACCGATAGCGGGGCGCAAATGGAGGCGAATGCCGGCGCTCTTGGCGCTCCGGGTGGGACCGCAGCTGCGGCGACGGCCTGGTCGACGGCGCCGGAATCGCGCTTCTGCCCCGACGTTACCCTGCGCGAAGGAACGGCCATCCTGCGCAAGTCCGTGGGCGACGAGGTCGACTATGTCGCCTCGATCAGCGAAGCGACGCGCGACTGCCGGATCATCGACGGGCGGCTGCGCATGCAGATCGGGGTTGCCGGCCGCGCCGTGCCGGGCGCCGCGGCGCAGGCCCGCGCCGTCAACCTGCCGATCCGCGTCGCGGTGCTGCGCGGCGAGGACGTCATCTATTCGGAGCTCGGGCAGCAGACCGTCTCGGTGGCGCCGGGCGCCGGGGCCAAGACCTTCCGCTACATCGACCAGGGCATCGCACTCGACCCGAGCGAGCGCAACGTCGTGATCTACGCCGGATTCGACGAGGGGCCGCCCGAGTGAGATCGGCCCGGGCCCGCCAGAATCTCGTTCCGGCGCGGCGGTAGCCCCGCCGCGCTTCCTAGAGCGGTTCATCGGGTGATGGAATCCGCGTGGATTCCGTTTCGGGTGGATTTGTGATTCAAGATGCTGGCTGGAGTTGGAGGCCAGCATCGGATGACCCGACCTCTTTCCAATGATCTGCGTGAGCGCGTTGTGGGAG
>DASYHY010000168.1:0-11159 GCA_036252795.1 Aurantimonas sp.
GAACCGACATGAAAGCAGATGCCGACCTTGAAGCCGATCCGGTGGCAGCGCTGCAGCAGTTCGACGGCGTGCGCCGGCGCGGCGCCGAACTTCTTCGACAGCTCGTAGGCGGCGTGGCCCTTGGTCTGGATGCGCACGAAGAGGGTGATCGTGCCGGGATCGAGGTCGAGCGCCCGGACCATGCGCAGGATCTTCGCGACCTCGTCCTCGTGGTCGAGCGAGAGCACGCGGATGCCGTAGGTCTCGAGCGCCAGCCTGATGTCGGACTGCGCCTTCACCGGATGCATATAGAGCATCTCCGCCTTCGGCAGCGCCTCGCGCACGGCGGCGAACTCCCCGGGCGAGGCGACGTCGAAGATCCGCACGCCGGCCTCCGCCAGCGTCGACAGGACGATCGGCTCGCCATTGGTCTTCACCGCATAGGCGGTGTCGCCGGGAAATGCCTCCATGAAGCCCTTTGCATCCGCCTTCAGCACCTCGGGCCGAAAGCAGTAGACCGGCACGTCCGGCCGGAGCGTCAGCCCAGCGTCCTTGGCCGTGGTGAATTTCTGCACTTGTATCTCCAGCGGTAGGCTCGGAAGGCAACGATCACCCACCTAGGGCGGGATCGGCAAATGTTGCGGGGGTCACAGCGATCATCCTCCTTCCGCGACCCGCGCAGCCTTGCCGCCATGACCGCGACGGTCCTATTCAGGACGCCACAGTCACAGGAGCCCGTCCCATGCACGTCCAGCCGCTCGGCCTCGCCCGCCTCCTCGCCGATCTCGAAGGCGGGGTGACAACGCCGGAGCGGACCATCGGCGCCGCGCTGGAGCGCATCGACGCGCTCGACGGCGACCTTGCCGCCTTCGTGCGCCGCGCGCCGCGCGAGAGCTTGGACGCGGCCATCCAGGCGTCCGGGCCGCTCGCCGGCGTTCCCTTCGGCGTCAAGGACATATTCGACACGGCCGACATGGCGACCGAGCACGGCTCGCCGCTCTACGAGGGGCATCGCCCGGTCGCCGACGCCGCGCTCGTCGCCATGGCCCGGGCCGCCGGCGCCGCGGTGCTCGGCAAGACCGCCACGACGCAGTTCGCATCGCTCGATCCCTGCGCCACCCGCAACCCGCACGATCTCTCCCGCACGCCCGGCGGCTCCTCCTCCGGGTCGGTCGCCGCCGTCGCGGCCGGCATGGTGGCGGGCGCCTGCGGATCCCAGACCGGCGGGTCGGTGATCCGCCCGGCGTCCTATTGCGGCGTCGCCGGCTACAAGCCGAGCTTCCGCCTGCTGCCAAGCGTCGGCATGAAGACCTTTGCCTGGTCGCTCGACACCGTGGGCCTGTTCGCGGCCGGCGTCGCCGACGTGGCGCTGCTGGCGGCCCGGCTCAGCGGCCGGCCGCTTGCCGCTCCGGCGCTCGCCGATGCCTCAGGCCTGACCATCGGCCTCTATCGCAGCGGCGTCGACGACGCGATCGAGCCGGCGATGCGGGAGGCCTGGGAGAAGGCGGCGCGGGCGCTGGAAGCTGCCGGCGCCACGATCATCGACCTGGCCGAGCCCGCGGCGCTTTCCGCCGCGCGCGAAGCCCACGGCCCCGTGCAGAATTTCGAGGCCGCCCATGCGCTGATGTGGGAGCACCGCATCCATCGCGGGACACTTTCCCCCAAGGTCCTGGCGCAGCTCGACGAGGGCGCGGCCATTTCGCCGCCGGTCTACGATGCCGCGCGCCGGACCGCACGCATCGGCCGGCGGGCCGCGACCACCCTCTTCGAGACGGTCGACGCGCTGCTGCTTCCCTCCGCGCTCGGCGCTGCCCCGGAGGGTCTCGGATCGACCGGCGACCCGGCCCTGAACAAGCTCTGGACCCTGACCGGCAACCCGTGCGTCAGCGTGCCCGGGCTGGCGACCGCCGCCGGCCTGCCGCTCGGCATGAGCGTGGTTGCCCGCTTCGGCCGTGACACCGAGGCGCTGGCCCTCGGGGCGCTGCTCGAGGCGCGGCTTCGCGCCTCGGCCTGACATCGGCGGCGGCGGCGGCCGGCCGCATCTCGCCCGCCATGCGACAAGTCTGTGCCAAAAAAATACAGTGCCGGGCTTCGCGCCGCATCGCGTTGCCTGGCAGGGGCTCGCCGCCATCGCGGCCGGCTCCGCCGCTGCAGTGCAACAACGAAACCGCTTTACCAATCGTTGATCTCCGTTAACGTCGGCCGCGTCGTCAGATGAGGAGGCGATTCAATGGAACTGACACGTCCCGTGAACCTGCTGTGCATCTGTGCCGCATTTGCGTTTGTCGGAGCCGTGGTGGTGGGCATCGTGCCCTGACCCGGAATCCGGAATAGACCGCCCGATGGGCGGCCGACGAGACGAAAAAGCCGGGGCTCGCCCCGGCTTTTTCATGTCTGGCAGGTCGTTGGCAGCCCGACCTCAGGCGGCGGCCGCCGCGCCGGTCGCCGGCTCGCCGTCTCCCGTGCCGGCGCGAAGGCCGAGAATGTGGCAGATCGAATAGACCAGGTCCGCCCGGTTCATCGTGTAGAAGTGAAAGTCCGAGATGCCGCGGCTCGTCAGGTCGAGCACCTGCTCGGCGCAGACGGCGGCGGCCACGTGGCTGCGGGTCTGCTCGTCGCTCTCCAGCCCCTCGAACCGCTCTGCCAGCCAGGACGGGATCTTGGCGCCGCAGGCGTTGGAGAAGCGCGCGACCTTGGTGAAGTCGTGGATCGGCACGATGCCGGGCACGATCGGAATGTAGATGCCCGCCTTGCGCACCCGCTCGACGAAGCGCTCGTAGACGTCGTTGTCGAAGAAGAACTGGGTGATCGCGCGGGTCGCGCCATTGTCGACCTTGCGCTTCAGGAGGTCGATGTCGGTGGCGAAATCCGGGCTCTCCGGATGCTTCTCGGGGTAGGCGGAGACCGAGATCTCGAAATCGGCGAAGGCCTTCAGCCCCGCGACCAGCTCGACCGCGTTGCGATAGCCGTCAGGCCGCGCGACATATTCGCCGCCGACGCCTGCCTGGCTGTCGCCGCGCAGCGCCACGAAGTGCCGGACCCCGGTTTCCCAGTACTGCCGCACCACCGCGTCCACCTCCTCGCGGGAGGCGTCGACGCAGGTCAGGTGCGCCGCCGGCGTCAGCGAGGTTTCCTTGAGCAGGCGCTCGATGGTCGAGTGGGTCCGCTCGCGCGTTGATCCGCCGGCGCCGTAGGTCACGGAGACGAAGCGCGGCCCGAGCGGCGCGAGCCGCTCGATCGAGCGCCAGAGATTTTCCTCCATCTTCTCGCTCTTCGGCGGGAAGAACTCGAAGGAGACGTTGATCCCGGAGGGGGAGAGCGGGCTGGTGCGGCTCATGACAAATTCTTCTCAGCTGACTCGGGTATGATGGGTGGACTCGTGCTCGGCTACGAGGAGGCGCAGGTCACGCGCGATGCAGAGCGTCACGGTGAGTTCGCCGGTGGCCTCGCCCTTCGAGACGAGATGCCGGATCGAGACCGGCTCCAGGCCCGCCTCCTCCAGATAGGTGGTCAGGGTCGCATCGGCGAAGCCGAGGCGCAGATGCGCGTGTTCGGCGCGCAGGAACTCCAGCGAATGCGGCGCGAAATCGATGATCGCCATGCGCCCGCCCGGCGCCAGCGCCCGTGCCGCCTCGGCGACGGCCGCGGCCGGATCGTCGAGATAGTGCAGCACCTGGTGGATGGTCACCAGATCGAAGGCCTGTCGCTCCACCGGCAGGTGGTAGGCGTCGCCCTGGCGCACCAGCGCGTTGGCGATGCCGGCCTCGTCCAGCTTGGCCCGGGCGATCGCCAGCATCTCGCGCGAGGCATCGACCCCGACCGCCCGCTCGCAGCGCGGCGCCAGCAGTTCGAGCAGCCGGCCGGTGCCGGTGCCGATGTCGAGCATCGTGCCGATCCGCTTGTTGCCGAGCGCGTCGAGCAGAGCCCGCTCCACCTCGGCATCCGAGGCGTGCAGCGCCCGGATCCGGTCCCAGTGCCCGGCATTGCTGGCGAAATAGCTGGCGGCGCGGCGGGCCCGGTCGGCCCGTACCGATTCCAGCCGCTCCATGTCGCGGCGGATCTCCGGATCGGCTTCGTCGACCCGACCGACCAGCATGCGCACCAGTCCGGACATGGTGGCCTCGTCGGAAACCCGGAAATACGCCCAGGCGCCTTCCTGATAGCGCAGCAGAACGCCCGATTCGACCAGCAGCTTCAGGTGACGCGAGATCCGCGGCTGCGACTGGCCGAGAATCGACGTAAGCTCGCTGACGGTGAGATCGCTGCGTGCCAGAAGCAGGACGAGACGCAGCCGGGTCGGCTCCGCGACCGCCTTCAGCGCGTCGACGAAAGAGTCGAAGGGGAGTTTGCGAATGTCCAGCATCAGGCCTTCCGATCACGATATAAAGATATGTTTATATCGAAACGCTGAAGGCTGCAAGCGCGCAATGGGTGATCCTACCGTGTCGGCAGGCTCCTCTGCCCTGCTCTGGGTGCCCGCATGAGCGCCGGCAGCGGCTTCTCCACGGCCCCGGCGACGGACGGAGGCGACGCGGAGCGACCCGGGGAGGTCCGTTTCGTCGGCCCCGCACCCCGCTGCGACGATGCCGGTCTCGTCTTCATCGGGCGCATCCGCTCGCCGTGGAAGGTCCGCAGCGACTGCCCCAAGAACATCCGCGCCGCGCGGGAGCGCGCCCGTCCCGCGACGGTGGAGATCGATGCCGTCTTCCGGCCCGCGCTGGAGGGTCTCGCCGAAGGCTCGTTCGTTCATCTCCTCACCTGGCTCGACCAGGCGTCGCGCGATCTGGCGCTGCAGGTGCCGCGCCACGCTTCCGGCCCGCGCGGCACGTTCTCGCTGCGCTCGCCGGTCCGGCCGAACCCGATCGGGATGCATCTCGTGCGGATCCAGTCGATCGACCCGCAGGCGGGCGTCCTGACCATCGACGCGATCGACGTCCTCGACGGCACGCCGCTCCTCGACCTGAAGCCGTATCTCGCGTCGGTCGACGCCCCACCCTCGCCCTGACCGCCGGTGGCCACGGAACGCCGGAAGCGCATCGCCCGCGCCCTCACCGCGCTGATCCCGCGCGCGCCCTTCCTGGACGCGGAGGCGATCCGCGAGACGGCGCGCTCCCGCCACATGCGGCCGCTCGCGCCAGAACGGGCCGTCTGGCTCGCGGCGATCTCCCACATCCGCCACGCGCACACCGACTACGACGCGCTGATGGACGACGGCTACGACCGCGACGCCGCCCGTTTCTTCGTGCTGGAGGACATCAACGCGGTGCTGGACCGCTGGGGCGCAACGCGGCGCCTCGATCCCGACGCGTCGGAAGAGATGGTAGCGCCCGACGAGGATAGTGCGGCGGATGAGGAGGACATGCCGGAGTAGGCTGGCCCGGGCAGGCTCAGGCGTCGCCCGGTGCATAGATCCACTGTTCCGGCACGCGCGCTTCGAACGCTTCGCCGGCCTCGATCCGCCCCGGCTTTTCCACCCAGCCGACAAGCCCCCGTCGGTGCCGGGCGGCCTTCACGTAGGCGAAGGGGATGTCGAGGCGCCCGGTGTGCTGCGCCACCGCGTGGCCCGCGGCCCGGCAGGGGGCGTTGTCGCCGTCGATCTTCAGCGTGACGCCGCCCTCGAACATCAGAAGGGTGCGCGGCGGCAGCCAGGACAGCCGCGAAATGCCGGCGACGATCAGGTTGGCACCCACCCATTCCGGGCGGATCTCCGCGATGCCGAGGGCGTCCGCCGTCTCCGCCAGCTCGTCCGCGGACAGCAGCGACACCTGCCGCTCGTTGCGGATTTCGGTGCCGCGCCGGTACCAGGGCTCGCGCCCGCCGGCGCGCCGTGTCAGGCCGCCATGCCGGTCGCCGGCGAGCCCGTCGAAGCCGAGATCGAGCGCCTCGACCGGGCTCGTCTCGAAGCCGCTGCTCATCGTCCGGTAGAGGGCGGTGGCATGGCCGGCGAGCCGGAAGGCCGGCGCGCGGAATGGCGCGGCGCGTGTGTCGCCAGGCACGGCCTGCCGCGGCTCGGCGGCGTTCTGTGCTGATGTGCCGCCCGCCATCAGGCTCAGCCTTCCTGTCATGCGTCGGGATCCCTGCCCCACCGGATCGCGCGTCGACCGCTCGAAGCGTCACCCGATACAGCGCGCGCCGCCGCCTGGCAACGCGGCGCGGCCGAGGCCTGCTTGCGGCGGCCTCGGGCGGGTGCTCTGCTGCCGCCATGACCACCGGGCTCGACAGTTTCGACGAATTCTCCTGGGCAAGCCTCCTTGCCGGCAGCGAGGCTCTCGTGGTCGACGCCGATCGCCGGCGCGCCATGCGGACCGCGAGCGCACTGGAAACCGCCGGGGCCCGCGCCACGCTCGCACCCGACGCCGCGACGGCGCTCGACCGCCTGCTGCGGCGGCGCTTTTCCCTGGCGGTGCTGGCGCTGGACCTAGACGGACAGATCGAAGCCAGACTGGGGGAGGCCCTGGCATCGCAGGATATCCGGCTCGTGCTGCTGGCCGATCCCGCCCGCCACGAGGCGCTGCGCAGGACTCATCCCGGCGCCGCGGTGGCCGCGATCGGCCTCGGCGAGCGGGCGCTGGTGATGCTCCTGACCGGCACGAAGGACGAGTGAGTCAGCAGCAGCAGCCCTATCTCAGGACGGACCCGATCGAGGCCTCGATCTGCTGGATCGTGTAGGGCTTCTGGAGGATCGGGCAGTCGTGCCACCGCTCCTCGACGCCGCCCCTTCCATATCCGGTCGCGAAGACGATCGGTACGCCCGCCTCGCGCATCCGTTCGGCGACCGGGTAGACGGTCTCGCCGCCGATATTCACGTCGAGGATCGCCACGTCGATCTCGATGCCGGAATCGATCAGCCGATGCGCGCCGCTGACCCGCATGGCGGTTCCCACGACGTGGCAGCCGAGATCGTCCAGCATGTCCTCCAACTGCATGGCGACGAGACTTTCGTCCTCCACGACCAGGACCCTTACTCCCTTCAAATTGATCGGATCCCTATGCAGCAGAACTTTCAATATCCTCGACCTCGGCGAGCGCCAGTTGGAAGCGGCAGATGAGGCCGGTGTCGACAAGGTCAAGAGACAAGGTGCCCGATAGCTCGCCCTCGATGATCCGTCTCAGGATTCGCGTGCCGAAGCCCGGCACGAGATTCAGCGACCCCGCGTTCGGCGTGTCCTCCTGCCAGGCGACGTCGAGCATCCGGCGCGGGCCGTGCCCGCTGGTCGTCCACGACACCGACAGCCGCCCCTCCTCGCCCACCATGGCACCATAGCGTGCGGCGTTCGAAGCGAGCTCGTGGAATACCATCGCGAGCGCTATCGCCGATTTGGCGGAAAGATGCACCTCCGGCCCGGCCATGCTGACCCGCGCCGGCGAGAACACGGCGAGTTCCTGCGCGAGCAGTTCCGACAGCCCGGCCGCCTCCCAGCGCCGCGCCGAAAGAACGTTGTGGGCCTGGCTCAGCGCCATGATCCGCGCCTCGAAGGCGTAGCGCGCCTCTTCCGGATCGCGGATGTTGCGGAAGCTCTGCCTCGCCATCGACTGCACGGTCGACAGCGTGTTCTTCACCCGGTGATTCAGTTCGTCGATCAGCAGCCGCTGGCGCTCTGCGGCCCGCACCGACTCCGTCCGGTCGGTGGCCTGCACGAAGACGCCGTTGATCCGCCCTTCCGCGTCGCGGATCGCTGTGTAGGAAAAGTCGAGATAGGTCTCCACCGGCTCCGTCTCGGGGTCGCGGTGCAGCATTAGCCGCACCCCCTCCCCCGACGCGGCCCGTCCCGTGGCGTAGACGTCGTCGAGCATCTCGAAGAAGCCCTGGCCGTCGATGTCGGGCAGCACCTGCCGGATCGGCAGCCCGATGAGGTCGCGACCGCCAATGAAGCGGACATAGCTGTCATTGCCGAAGGTGAACACGTGGTCGGGGCCTTCCAGCACCGCGATCATACCGGGCGCCTGCCGGAACAGCCGGCGGAACTCGGCGGCCTCCGACACCTTCTCCTGATAGGCCTCCTCGACCTCCTGCGCATGCCGCAGAAGGGCCATTTCGCCGGGGATCGCGCCGAACGGCAGCACCCGCGCCTCCTTGATGCGGACGATGTCGGTCACGTCGACCGTGTTCTGGACGATGAACTCCACGCGTCCGTCCTGATCGAGGATCGGCGTGTGGGTCGCGGTCCAATATCGCTGCTCCATGCCGCCGCCGCGTTCTTCGGGAATCGGGATGTCGTAGGGGATGAAGGCGATCGTGTCGGGCTCGCCGTCGGCAAGGACCTGCTCGAACGACGCACGCAGGCGCCGCCCGCTTTCGTCCTGGTTCGGAAACAGGTCGAAGAGGTGCTGGCCGATCAATTCCGCCGGCGCCCGCATCACGGCGTGCGAATAGGCTGCGTTCGCCGCAACATATCGGATGTCTCAGTCGACGACCATGTACGGGGTCGGAAGAGCGTCGAATATCCGCTCGAATTCGGAACTGTTCATGCGCAACGCGGTCTTCAGCCGGCTCGTGTCATTCGGTGTTATCGAAAACTATTCTGACGACCGCAACGTCTCGTTAAGCCGAAACTGTGGGCAGGGTTAAGCCGGCTGTGCCAATACATGCAGAATCGATCCCTTCGCGGATATGGCTCCCAGAAAAACGTGAACGTGATCCGGACGATGGCGCCGATTCAAAAGGCTCGAGCGCTGCCGGAGCGCTTCTGGCAGTTGATGAAGCCTTCTACCAGGCACAGATTCGTGTTCCGACGGCGTCGTTCGCCCAGCACGCCGGATCGCCGCTTTCGCGAACGAACGTGCCGGCAAGCGGGATGTTGCGGGTGCCGAGATTGACGAAGCCCAGCGCGTGGCCGGGTGTGTCGATCAACAGGATGTAGGTGGCATCCGGCCCCTCGATGGTGAAGCTGCCGGCCGCGTCTGTCATCTGGAAATCGCAGTCGAAATAGCCGTCGTCGGTGGCGAAGCATTGGGCCGGCTTGGCCGCGGCGGCGGTCGACAGGAGCGGCAGGACGATCCCGGCCAGGATCCAGCTCTTCGCGTGATGCGACATTCCCCCTCCCCCGACAACCTTTCCGCGCGCCCCGCCCCGGTTCGCATCGAACGAAGGGCCGCGCAGCCGGCGACTGCGGGACGGACGCAGGCGGCCAACGGGCGGCCGCCTGCAAGGTTCCGTTCAGCGGGTCAGGCGCTTGTAGGTCGGCCGTTTCGGGTTGACCGATTCCGGGCCGAGGCGCCGGATCTTGTCCTGCTCGTAGTCCTCGAAATTGCCCTCGAACCACTCGACGTGGCTGTCGCCCTCGAAGGCGAGGATGTGCGTCGCCAGCCGGTCGAGGAACATGCGGTCATGGCTGATCACCACGGCGCAGCCCGCGTATTCCTCGAGCGCGTCCTCCAGCGCCGTCAGCGTCTCGGTGTCGAGGTCGTTGGTCGGCTCGTCGAGCAGGATGACGTTGGCGCCGGACTTCAGCATCTTGGCGAGGTGCACGCGGTTGCGCTGGCCGCCGGAGAGCGTCCCGACCTTCTGCTGCTGGTCCGGTCCCTTGAAGTTGAAGTTGCCGACATAGGCGCGGCTGTTCATCTCGTATTTGCCGAGCTTCATGATGTCGACGCCGCCGGAGATTTCCTCCCAGACGTTCTTCGAGCCTTCGAGATGGTCGCGGCTCTGGTCGACATAGCCGAGATCCACCGTTTCGCCGATCTCGATCTTCCCCGAATCCGGCTTCTCCTGGCCGGTGATCATCTTGAACAGCGTCGACTTGCCGGCGCCGTTCGGGCCGATGATGCCGACGATGCCGCCGGCCGGCAGCTTGAAGGACAGGTTCTCGATCAGCACCCGGTCGCCGAAGCTCTTGGTGAGGTTCTCCACCTCGATGACCCGGTTGCCGAGGCGCTCGCCGGTCGGGATGACGATCCGCCCGTCCGCCGGCTTGCGGTTCTCCGCCGCCTCGACCAGCTCGTTATAGGCCTTGATGCGGGCCTTCGACTTGGTCTGCCGGGCCTTGGCGCCCTGCTGGATCCACTCGCGCTCGCGGGTGAGCGCACGCATCCGCGCGTCGTCCTCGCGGCCCTCCTGCTGCATCCGCTTGGCCTTCTTCTCCAGGTAGACGGAGTAGTTGCCCTCGTAGGGCACGCCGCGCCCGCGATCGAGCTCGAGGATCCAGCCGGTCACGTTGTCGAGGAAGTAGCGATCATGGGTGACCATGAGCACGGAGCCCTCGTACTCGCGAAGGTGCTTCTCCAGCCACAGGATCGTCTCGGCGTCGAGATGGTTGGTCGGCTCGTCGAGCAGCAGGATGTCGGGCTTGGACAGCAGCAGCTTGCAGAGCGCCACGCGGCGCTTCTCGCCGCCCGAAAGATTGCTCACGTTCGCGTCGCCCGGCGGGCAGCGCAGCGCGTCCATCGCCATCTCCACCTGGTTCTCGAGGTCCCAGAGGTTCTGCGCGTCGATGATGTCCTGGAGCTTCGCCCCCTCCTCCGCCGTCTCGTCGGAGTAGTTCATCATCAGCTCGTTATAGCGCTCGAGGATTGCCTGCTTGTCGGCGACGCCCTCCATGACGTTCTCGAAGACCGTCTTCGACTCGTCGAGATGCGGCTCCTGCGGCAGGTAGCCGATCGTGGCGCCCTCGGCCGCCCAGGCCTCGCCGGTAAATTCCTTGTCCGTCCCCGCCATGATCCGCAAGAGGGTCGACTTGCCCGAGCCGTTGGGGCCGAGGATGCCGATCTTGGCGTCCGGGTAGAACGACAGGTGGATGTTCTCCAGGACCTTCTTGTTGCCGTAGGCCTTGGTCAGGCCGGACATGTGATAGATGAACTGGCGTGCCATGGCGCGCGGTCGCTCCGTTTCGGAATGATGGAAGGTTGCGCCGTACGTAAGCTATCGAGGCCGGCGGGGCAACGCCGGCAGGGTTGCAGGATGGGTGAGGAGCGAAGACGAATGCTGACCGTATGGGGACGCCGGACGTCGTCGAACGTGCAGATGGTGATGTGGTGCATCGCCGAGCTGGGGCTGACCGCCCGGCGCCACGATGTCGGCCACCGCTACGGCGGCAACGACACGCCGGAATTCCTGGCGATGAACCCCAACGGCCTCGTCCCGGTCCTGCAGGACGGTGACGACGCGCCGCTGTTCGAGTCCGCCGTCATCCTGCGCTATCTCGCCAGCCGCTACGGCGACGCGCCGCTCTGGCCGGCCGATC
>DASYHY010000169.1:0-12618 GCA_036252795.1 Aurantimonas sp.
CCGGCCTCTGCCACGGCCGGCGGCGGCTGCTGCCGGCTCTGGCGCAGCACCTGCTCGGCCTCGCCGCGGAGCGGTCCGGTCAGACCGTCCACGGCGCCCGGCGCGACGGCCTGCGAAGCCTGCGCCAGACCCTGGATGGAGTTGCCGATCGCGCCGAAGGCGCCGCCGAGCACCACCGAGGCGCCGCTGGTCAGGAGGTAGATGACCAGCAGCGTCGATGCCGCCCACGTGACGGCCCCGTGCAGGGCAGCGTCGGTCTTCTCCGGCTGGCCGGCGAAACGCCCGGCGGCGAAGGCCCCGACGAACAGGCCGATCAGAACGACGGCGACCGTCCAGAGACCGCCCACCGAGGCCAAGGCGCCGGCATCGAAGTCACCGCGTCCGACCGGGTCGACGCTCGACAGTCCGATCCCCAGCCCGAGGAGCCCCAGCATGAACTGGATGGCGATGGCGAGCAGCGTCCCGGCCGCGATGGCGCCCCACGAAATGCGCCTGACGCTGGCCGCGGCCAAGCCCGCGATCCGATCCCTGTCCCGCCTGATATCGCTCATTACATCCTGCCAAATTCGGGGGCGCCTCGCGCCCGTTCGTTTGTTCTTCCGCTCGGTAAACACGACTTCGCGGCTCGCGGGAAGTCGTCAGAGCCGCAAACTCCGGAGCCGCCTTGGCGTTCCCGGGCGCATTGGGGGCCCGTCCCGCTCCCCCAGAACGCGTGACAGGCGCTCCAGGCACGGGTACCGTCGACGGGTTGAACCAGGCAGCGGGCACCGCTTGGAACGGGAGGAACCCATGCGAATGATCAGCCTTTCCTTCGCCCTTGCCGCCGGACTAGCCGTCGTCGCGCCCGCGACCATGGTGCATGCGGCGGATGCGCAGCGCGTCGCTCTCGCCGACTTCTACTATCTCGACACCTCCGGAGAACCCGGCGATCGCGGCAAGGAACACCAGGATCGGGTCGATCTCTTCGAGACGGTGCTGCGCGAGGAACTCGCCGCGACAGGCCGGTTCGAGATCGTGCCGCTCGAATGCACGATGCCGGAATGCGGTGTCGGGACGCTCTCCGTCGAGGATGCGGTCGATGCCGCGGAGAGGCTGCACGCCGACTACGTCCTTCTGGGCGCCATCCAGAAGATCTCGACCCTGGTCGGCACGGGGCGTCTCGACCTCGTCGACGTCCCGCAGCGTCGCAGCGCGATGAGCCGCGTCCTGTCGTTCCGCGGCGACAGCGACGAAGCCTTCCGGCGCGCGGCCGAGTTCTCCGCCCGCAACGTCGCCGAGGCCGATCTGACGGCGAGTTCCGCGCAAGAACGGTAGTCGGCGGCAGCTATCCCGGCGGCCGGGTCGGCGGCGCGCGATCGGCATCTCGACAAGCTGCACCGCGTCTGATAAGGCGGATCACTTTTCGAAGACTTGTCTTTGCGAAGGGATCGCTCTTGAAAGCCGGCCCTTCGCAGGACCCCAGAAACGGAACTCCCGGTGCAGGTACTCGTCCGCGACAACAACGTCGATCAGGCTCTTCGCGCTCTCAAGAAGAAGATGCAGCGCGAGGGCATCTTCCGCGAAATGAAGATGCGCAACCATTACGAGAAGCCTTCGGAGAAGCGTGCCCGCGAAAAGGCCGAGGCGGTTCGCCGTGCGCGGAAGCTGGCGAGAAAGCAGGCGCAGCGCGAGGGACTCCTCGCCGGCGGACGCACGCAGTAAGCCGTCATTCTTTCGGCCACATCGATGTTTAGCGAGGGCGGTGGGCGAAAGCCTGCCGCCTTTCTGCTTGTGTGTTGCATGGATCCCGGTCCAGAGGGGAAGAGGTCGGGATCGAGCGGAGGCGTGCCGGGAGCGTCCGGCGGGTCATCGTGTCCGCGCGTCGTCATGGGGAATGGTCATCAATGCCGCAGTCGCAGAGAAACGTCCGGTACGGCGCCCGGCGCCCGCTAGCCGAAGCTGCCGCAGGCTTTCTCGCGACAACGACAGGGCGACGCGCTCGCTCGCTGCCCCGCGCGGCGGCCGTCCTGATGCTGGGCACTCTCGCCGCATGCCAGTCCGCCGGTTCCGACGCGCCGCTCGTCCAGGCGATCGCGCTCGACCAGAACCAGGGCCTCGACCAGAACATCGCCTCGCTGACGCAGACGGTGAACGCCAATCCGAGCGATCCGGAAGTCTACAACGTCCGCGGCACCGCCTATGGCCGTGCCGGCCAGTACGATGCCGCGATCCAGGATTTCGGGACGGCGATCCAGTTGGACCCGAACTTCTACCAGGCCTACGCCAATCGCGCCCTGATCTACCGCCAGACCAACCAACCGGCCAGGGCCGTGGAGGATTACAACGCCGCCTTGCGGATCAATCCGAACTACGACTCCGCCTATATCGGCCGAGGCAACGTCTACCGCGTGGCAGGTCGCAATCAGGAGGCGCTCGCCGATTTCCAGCGGGCGATCGACCTGAACACCACCGATCCGCGCGCCTTCCATAATCGCGGCCTGCTCTACCAGCTCGATGGCCAGCACAAGCAGGCGATCGAGGATTTCTCGACCTCGATCTCGCTGCAGTCGACGGCGCCGGAACCCTATTCCGGGCGCGGCGTCTCCTACTTGGCGCTGGGGGACGAGGAGAACGCCTTCACCGACTTCAACGCGGCACTGAAGCTCGACGACAGGAAGGCCGAGTACTGGACCAACCAAGCTGTCGTCTTCGAGCGGCGCGGTGACCGCGAGCGCGCCTTCCGATCCTATTCCCGTGCGGCGCAGCTCGATCCGAACTATCGCCCGGCCAAGGACGGCATGGCCCGCACCAGCGGGCCCGCCCGCGCCTGATTGGCGAGACACCGGCCTGCCTCGTCGACGGGCGGGCCTTTTCCCGCGATGACGGGAACTCCTTCTGCCCTCATCGGTTCTGCCGCCGAAGCGGGCAACTCTGCAGAAGGAATAAACTCATGAAGATCGCGCTGTCGGCCATCGCTCTCGCGACGGCACTCGCCGTGTCGCCACTCGCGGCTGGCTCGGCGTCGGCCGCCGAAATCGGCTTTCTCGGCTGCAACAGCGACGGGTCCACCGGCTTCATCATCGGCTCGTCGGAAGACCTCGTCTGCGACTTCACGCCGGCCGACGGCGGCCCGGTCGAGCGCTACGCGGCAACCCTCGACACGTTCGGCCTGGACGTGGGCGTCACCGGCCGGACCGTGATGAGTTGGGCGGTCATCGCCGCGGGCGATGGCGGCTACGAGCCCAGCGCCCTCGCCGGCACCTATGTCGGCGCCAGCGCCGACGCGTCTGCGATCGTCGGTGGCGGCGCCAACATTCTGGTCGGCGGCGCCGACAACAGCTACACGCTGCAGCCCGTCAGCATCCAGGCGCAGGAAGGCATCAACGCGGCCATCGGCGTGAGCCGGTTCACGCTGGAGCCGGTAGCCGCCCAGCCGGTGGTGATCGAGCGCCGCACGACGATCATCGAACAGTAAGCTGTCGTCCCGTCGACGCAGCAAAGGCCCGCGGATTCGTCCGCGGGCCTTTTTGCGTTCAGGCTCGTTCGGATGCCGAAGGATCGCCCCTACCGGTGCGGCCGCAGCGGGAATGCGCGGGCCGCAGGGTGGTTCAGCGGAAGAAGAACCAGGCGATCGCGAGGATGATGACGAAGCTGAAGACCGAGGCAATCACACCGGCGCCCATGATCAGCCCGACCAGCATCCCGACGAGGAGCGCGACGATGACGATCGTGCCCCACTTGGTCATGGCGAGGAAGCGGTTATAGGTCCGCTGGTGCTCCGGGTAGTCCATCTCGCCGGGGTTGTTGATGTCGAATTCGGGCGTGCCAGCCATGCCATCGTCTCCATATGCGCTGGTCAGGGCATACACGAACAGGTTCGACCGTGGCAACGGCGCCCGCGCGGGAGCGACGCCCAAACGATCGTGAAAACGGCCGGCGCCCGAGGCACCGGCCGTTCATGGTCAGCTGCTTCCTAAAGATGAGGTCGCGTCAGGCGACCTTGCGGTCCTCGTGCCGTCCCTCTTCGACCTCCTCGATGATCTTGGCGATGAAAGCGGGAAGGTCGCTCGGGTTGCGCGAGGTGATCAGCGCCTCGTGCACGACCACCTCGGAATCTTCCCACTTACCGCCGGCATTGATCATGTCGGTCCTGATCGACTTGTAGGAGGTGACAGCCCGCCCGCGGACCACGTCGGCCTCGATCAGCAGCCACGGCGCGTGGCAGATCGCGGCGAGCGGCTTCTTGGAGTTGAAGAACTCGCGCACGAAGCTGACGACCTTGGGATCGGCCCGCAGAACGTCGGGATTGATCTGGCCGCCCGGCAGCACGAGCCCGTCATATTCGCTCACGCGGACCTCGGACAGCTGCTTGTCGACAGGGACTTCCTTGCCCCAGTCGTCCTTGTCCCAGCCCTTGATGGAGCCTGATTTCGTCGACAGCACGTGCACCTCGGCACCGGCCGCGCGCAGCTTCTCCAGCGGCTCGAAGAGTTCCGACTGCTCGAATCCGTCGGTTGCGAGGATGGCGATCTTCGCCTGGTTGATGGTCGGCATGATGTTTCCTTCAATTCAGACCGCACAGGGGCACGCCCGCGCGTTGTGGCGGGATCGGCCGAGCGGTCATTTCGGTGTTCGGTAAGCCTAACGTACTGACAACATACGAGTTCCACGCCGGGGTCGTCGGCTCTTTGGTCCGGCCCACAAGCATCGAAGCGAAACCGCCGACGCGTCAGCTTTCGCTGGCGTCCCCGTCGATCGTCGCAGCGGCATCCGGAAATGCGAAACCGGCACGGACCATCGCCGCGACATCGCGGTCGCGCCGCTCCTCGCGCTGTCGGCTGCGCCACGGCCCCAGCCGCCGGCGCTTCGCATAGGCATGGGCCGCCGCACGCTCGCTGGTCTCGTCGCCCGCGAGAAGCTCCTCCACCACGGCCTTCTCGACGCCCTTCTCCAGGAGCTTCGCCGCCGTCATCCGCCGCGAAGTCCCGCGGCGACGAAGGCTGGCGAGCCGCCCCTCGGCGAACGACCGGTCGTCGACGAGCCCGAGCTCGACGAAGCGCTCCACCGTGGCGTCCACCAGCCCGGCGTGCCCGGCGGCGTCCTCGCCGCGAGCATGGGCCCTACGCATCACCTTTCGCTCCAGGACCCGGCGCAGATTGACCGTCGTCGAGGCGTAGCGCTCGAGATAATGCGCGGCGGCCCGGAAGAGCCATTCCGGCGTAATCGGCCGAGGAACCGGTCGCTCCACTATTCGGCGGCTTCCGCGACCCGAACGGCGCCGGAGAAGGCCCTTTCGGCCTCAACACGCCGCGCCTCGGCCTCCGCGGCGAAGCGGCGCCGGACCGGACCGAAGCCCTTCAGTGTCTCGGGCCAGCGCGCCAGCGCCGCCGCCGCCTGATGGTTGGCGGCCGACAGGTCGAGGAGGATCCGATCGAGGGTCGCCTCGTAGGCCGCCAGTTCCGCCCGCTCCGCACGGCGTTCGGCGGAGAAGCGGAACGGATCGAGAGCGGTGCCCCGGACGCGGCGCATCGCGGCGAGCATCCTGAATCCGCGCATCATCCACGTGCCGAAGGCACGCTTGCGCGGCCGGCCGTTCGGCCCGTCCTCCCCCATGATCGGCGGCGCTAGATGGAACTCCAGCCGCTCGTATCGACCGAACTGCTCGTCGAGTTGCGCCTGGAACGCCCCGTCCGTGTACAGCCGCGCCACCTCGTATTCGTCCTTCTGCGCCATCATCCGGTAAAGCTGCCGCGCCGCTGCATCGGTCACGTCCTCGCGTCCTGGCGCGACGCGTGCTTCCGCGGCCCGGATCGCCGCGATCCTGGCGCGGTACCGGTCGGCGAAGGCCGCATCCTGATAGGTTGCGAGATCCGCCGCGCGACGTTCGATGGCCTCGTCGAGGTTTCCGGACAGGCGCCGATGGTCGAGGGCTGCGCCCTTCCGATGCGTCTCACCCGGCACGGAAAGGCACGAAGGATCGTGAGCGATCGCCCGTCCCCATTCGAAGGCCGCGAGATTGGCTTCAACCGCGACACCGTTCATGGTCAGCGCCTGACGGATCGCCGCCCGCGAAAGCGGCAGCGCGCCGGTCTGGAAGGCGAGGCCCAGCATCAGCATGTTAGCGTAGATCGCATCGCCGAAGAGCGCGACGGCAGACCGCTCGGCATCGACGAGATGGACGCGTTCCCTGCCCGCCGCCTCGTTCAGGGCCTCCAGCAGCCGCCTCGTCGGAAAGGAGAAGTCGACGTTGCGGGTAAACTCCCCCGACAGCGTCTCGTGGCTGTTGAGCACGACCGTCGTACGGCCGCGGGAAACGGTCGAACGGACCTTGGCGGAGGCAGCCGTGACCATGTCGCAGCCAATGATGAGACGCGCCGCGCCCGCGGCGACACGGATCGACTTCACATCCGCCGGCGTCGGGGCAATCCGCACATGGCTCATCACCGCTCCGCCCTTCTGGGCGAGCCCGGCCATGTCGATGATGCCGGCCCCCTTGCCGTCGAGATGCGCCGCCATGCCGATGATCGCGCCGATGGTCACGACGCCCGTGCCGCCGACGCCGGTGATGACGATGCCCATGGCTTCGTCGAGCGATGCGATTGCCGGCTCCGGCACTTCCGGGGCCTCGCGGTGCCGCTCGGACTCCCGGGCCACCGCGCCGTGCACGGTGACGAAGGACGGGCAGAACCCCTCGAGGCACGAGAAATCCTTGTTGCAAGCCGACTGGTCGATCTGGCGCTTGCGGCCGAACTCCGTCTCGACGGCGGTCACGGCGACGCAGTTGGACTGCACGCCGCAATCGCCGCAGCCCTCGCAGACCCGCTCGTTGATGACCACCCGCCGGTCGGGATCGGGGAACGTCCCGCGCTTGCGCCGCCGCCGCTTCTCCGCCGCGCAGGTCTGGTCGTAGATGAGCACCGTCAGCCCTTCGGTCGCCGCCAGGTTCCGCTGCACGGTGTCGAGTTCGGAGCGGTGGAAGAGCCTCGTCCCGGCAGGCAGGCGCGGATCGCCATCGTGCTTGGCCGGCTCGTCCGAGACGATCACGACCTGCCGCGCGCTTTCCGCCACGACCTGCGCGGCGATGGCCGGCACAGTCAGCCCGCCCTCGTGCTGCTGCCCGCCGGTCATGGCTACGGCGTCGTTGTAGAGGATCTTGTAGGTGACGTTGGCGCCCGAGGCGGCAGCCGCCCGCAGGGCGAGCGCCCCGGAATGGTTGTAGGTGCCGTCGCCCAGATTCTGGAAGACGTGGCGGCGGGTGGAGAAATGCCGCTCGCCGATCCAGTTGGCGCCCTCGCCGCCCATCTGGGTGTGACCTTCGGTCCCGCGATCCATCCACTGCGCCATGTAATGGCAGCCGATGCCGGCATAGGCGCGGGCGCCCTCCGGCAGACGCGTGGAGCTGTTGTGCGGACACCCGGCGCAGAAATACGGCGTCCGCACCGCGTGATCCAGCGCGTCGTGCGCGCTCTCCTGCAGCCGCTCGAGATCCGCCACCGCCGCGGCCAGCCGTTCGTCCGGTCGCCGTTCGAGAAGCCGCCGGCCGATGACGACGGCGATGTCGTTGGCGTCCAGCGAGGCTTTCGGCGAGAACAGCGTCCGGCCCGTCTCGTCCGTCTTGCCGATGATCAGCGGCGCGTTCGACGTGCCGTAGAGAATCTCCTTCATCTGCGGCTCGACCAGCCCGCGCTTCTCCTCGACGACGATCACCAGGTCGAGGCCCTCGGCGAAACGTCGAACGAAATCCGTATCCAGCGGCCACGGCACGCCGATCTTGCCCAGCCTGACGCCGAAATTCGCGGCGCCGACCTCGTCCAGTCCGAGCCCGGCAAGGGCCTGCTCGACGTCCAGCCACGACTTGCCGAGCGACAGAATGCCGACGCGCGGCGCGCGGCCGCCCGAATGGCTGATCCGGTTGAAGCCGTTTGCGGCGATGAAGGCGCGGGCTGCCGGCAGTCGGAAGTCGTGGAGCAACGCTTCCTGCTCGAGCGGATGGGCGGTCCGCCTGATGTTGAGGCCCCCCGGCGGCATCGGCACGTCCGGCACGAGGAAAGCGGCGCCGGCCGCTCCCGCATGCACGGTCGCGGTGGATTCGATGTTGTCCTTGACGCATTTCATCCCGGTCCAGAGCCCGGAGAAGCGCGACAACGCAAAGCCGGCGAGGCCGTAGTCGAGGATTTCCTGCACCCCGGCCGGATTGATGATCGGGATCATGGCATCGACGAAGGCAAATTCCGACTGGTGCGCCGTGGTGGACGACTCGCAGGTGTGGTCGTCGCCCATCAGCGCCAGCACGCCGCCGAGCCTGGAGGTGCCCGCCAGATTGGCATGGCGGAACGCGTCGCCCGAACGATCGACGCCGGGCCCTTTGCCGTACCAGATGCCGAAGACGCCGTCGTGCCGGCCTTCGCCCCGCACCTCGGCCTGCTGGGTGCCCCACAGGGCGGTGGCGGCGAGATCCTCGTTCAGCCCGGGCTCGAAGATGATGTTCTGCTGCCTGAGGTGCGCCGCTTCCTTCAGGAACTGCTGGTCGAGCCCACCGAGAGGCGACCCGCGGTAACCGGTCACGTAGCCCGCTGTGTCGTGACCAGCCTTGCGGTCGAGAGACGCCTGAAGCAGCGTCAGCCGCACGACGGCCTGGTTCCCGGAGAGGAACACGTCGGGCACCGACAGATCGTACTTGTCGGCGAGGGAAATGTTGCGCTGCGCCATGAACCGGCAACTCCCGCAAGCGGCGGCGATGCGGTTCCTCGCCGTCGAACATCCTGTTTCCATAACTGTTTTGGGCCGACCGAAAGGCAAGGTCAAAGCCTTTCGGCGGCTTGCGTGTCCGCGCTGCGCCTGGCCGTCGCCGACGGGCTGAGCTCTTGCGCCGGAGCAGGATTTTCCTTAACGCACGCTCCATCCCGGATAACCGGGCGATGCGGGCACCATCGCGACATGACGCCGCCTCACCGCACTGCGCCTATCGACCGCGCCCATGATGGCGCAGGAGAAGGTGTGGAACGAGGGCGGGACGCGCCCCGCACGCGCGATTCGTTTCCCGGCACGGTATTTCAGGGAGGCCAGGCAGCATGTCTGTGCTCATTTCTTTTTCCCGCGGCATCGATCGCGTGACCACCTTCATCGGCCGCAGCGTTTCCTGGCTGGTCCTCGTGGTGGTGCTGGTCAGCGCCGGCAACGCCATCATCCGCAAGACTTTCGACATCTCCTCCAACGCGTGGCTGGAGCTGCAGTGGTACCTGTTCGGCGCGATCTTCATGCTCGCCGCAGCCTGGACGCTGTTGAAGAACGAGCACATCCGCGTCGACATCCTGTCGAACATGCTGTCGAAGCGCACCCGCGACTGGATCGACCTGCTCGGCCACATCTTCATGCTGCTGCCGTTCACGATGCTGATGCTCTGGCTGCTCTACCCCTACGTGCTGCAGTCCTTCATGCGCGGCGAGAACTCTCCCAATGCCGGGGGGCTGATCGTCTGGCCCGCCAAGGCGCTGCTGCTCGCCGGCTTCGCGTTGCTGTTCCTTCAGGCGATCTCCGAACTCATCAAGCGCGTCGGCATCATGTTCTTCGACGTCGAGGACACGACGCCCATGGCTTCGGCCCATCCCGAGCCATCCGAACTCGCGTCGCTCGCGCCCGACGAGCCGGAAGGCGGGGCCGAGCCGCCCGCGAACCCGCAGACAAACCCGCCGCCAGCCAACCAGCCGCGCGACGGCGGCCCGGGAGCACCCCGTTGATCGAGTTCATCGCCCACAATCTCGCGCCGATCATGTTCGGCTCGCTGATCATCTTCCTGCTGCTCGGCTACCCGGTGGCGTTCTCGCTGGCCGCCAACGGCCTGCTGTTCTTCATCATCGGCGTCGAACTGGCGCCGCTGTCGGATGACATCAACCTGTTCTGGCCCCTCCTGGGCGCCCTGCCCGACCGCTTCTTCGGCGGCGTCATGGCCAACGACACGCTGCTGGCGATCCCCTTCTTCACTTTCATGGGGCTGATCCTGGAGCGCTCCGGCATGGCGGAGGACCTGCTCGACACGATCGGCCAGCTGTTCGGTCCCCTGCGCGGCGGCCTCGCCTACGCGGTCATCTTCGTCGGCGCGCTGCTGGCGGCGACCACCGGCGTCGTTGCCGCCTCGGTGATTGCCATGGGCCTGATCTCGCTGCCGATCATGCTGCGCTACGGCTATGACCGGCGGCTCGCCACCGGCGTCATCGTAGCCTCGGGCACGCTCGCGCAGATCATTCCGCCCTCGCTGGTGCTGATCGTGCTCGCCGACCAGCTCGGCCGCTCCGTCGGCGACATGTATTCCGGCGCCCTCGTCCCGGCGCTGGTCCTGACCTCGCTCTATGTCGGCTACGTCTTCCTCGTCACGATGCTCAACCCGAACGCGGCGCCGGCCCTGCCGAAGGAAGCCCGCACGCTCGGTCACGGCGTGACGTCGCTGATCTTCGCCGCCGCCGCCGCCATCGTCATCGCCTATCTGGCCACGCTCTATCTGGAGGGACGCGTCCAGCAAGGCGCCGGCATCTGGGGCGCCACCATCGCCATCCTGGCGGTCTATCTCGTGGCTGTCGTCAACAAGGCGCTGAAGCTGCCGCTGATGTCCTACCTGACGCAGCAGGTGATCATCGTCCTGATCCCGCCGCTGGCGCTGATCTTCCTCGTCCTCGGCACGATCTTCCTCGGCATCGCCACCCCGACCGAAGGCGGCGCCATGGGCGCCGTCGGCGCGCTGGTTCTGGCCTTCGGCAAGCGTAAGCTGAACCTCTCGCTGATGACGCAGGCGATGGAGTCGACGACCAAGCTCTCAGCCTTCGTCCTGTTCATCCTCATCGGCGCCCGGGTGTTCTCGCTGACCTTCTACGGCGTGAACGGCCATATCTGGGTCGAGGAACTGCTGACCGCCGTTCCCGGCGGCCAGACGGGCTTCCTCATCGTCGTCAACATCCTCGTCTTCTTCCTGGCTTTCTTCCTCGACTTCTTCGAGCTCGCCTTCATCATCGTGCCGCTGCTGGCGCCGGCGGCGGACAGCCTGGGCATCGACCTGATCTTCTTCGGGGTGCTGCTCGGCCTGAACATGCAGACGTCGTTCATGCACCCGCCCTTCGGCTTCGCGCTGTTCTATCTGCGCTCCGTGGCGGCACGCGTTCCCTATCTCGACCGCATCACCGGCAAGCGCATGGAGCCGGTGACGACGGGACAGATCTATCGGGGCGCGGTCCCGTTCGTGTGCATCCAGCTCGTGATGGTGGGCCTGACGATCCTCTTCCCGCAGATGGTCATGCGCTACAAGACCGAAGCGCCGGTGATGGAACCGTCCGAAATCCAGCTGCAGCTGCCGAATTTCGGCGGCGAAGGCGCCCTGCCGCCACTGGGCGGGGCGTCGGGCGTCGGGAACGGCGTGCCGCAGAACAATCCGCTCGGCCTGCCGCCTCTGGGTCTGCCGCCGCTCGGCGCACCGCCGGCCGGTGGCGCGACCGCGCCTGTCGAGGGCGCATCGTCGGCACCCGCGCCTGCAGCCGGTGCAGCGCCGACGATGGGGCTGCCGCCGCTGGACCTCAACAACGCCTTCGGTGGCGCGGCACCGTCACCGGCGGCACCGTCACCTGCGGTACCGCCTGCTTCCGGGCAGCCGGTGCCGGCCGCGCCGGAGAACCAGCCCATCGACCTGTCGCAGCCGCCGACGATCCGGTAGCGGCCGCGACGGGCCTGCCTCGGACTATGGCAGGCCGGTGATGCGCACCCCGCACGAAGCAGCTTCCGGCGGACCGAACGCCTTGCTACGCTCCCGGTTAGTCGATCCGGGAGCGCTTGCATGAACTCACGTCTGTCCGCCGCTGCGGGGTTCCTCTCCCTGACCTTCGCCGGCTCCGCCGCCGCCAACGACACCACGGCCAATCTGGCTGCCGGCGGGCTGGTGTTCGAGAAAACCGGCGCCATCGAGATGATGAGCGAGGATCTGTTCGTCTCGATGGAGCGCATCACTGTTCGCTATGAGTTCCGCAACATCAGCGGAGCACCGGTGACCACCACCGTGGCCTTCCCCATGCCGGAGATCAGGATTGACCCTTACGGCGGGGACGTCGCGATCCCCTCCGACGATCCCCAGAACCCGCTGGCCTTCGAGACGACGATCGACGGCGAACGCATCCCGATGTCGCTCGAGCAGAAGGTCTTCGCCGAGGACGTCCACGTCACGGCGACGATGGCCGCGCTGGGCCTTCCTCTGGCGCCGCAATCGAAAGCGGCCCGCGTCGCGCTCGATGCCCTTCCTCCGGAAGCCAAGGCTCGGATCGTCGCGGACGGCATCGCGGTCGAGGAGAGCTACGACGCCGGCAAGGGGTGGGAGGACCATCTGGCGCCGAACTGGACGCTGCGCGCCACCTATCACTGGGAGCAGACCTTCCCGCCCGGCGAGATCGTCGTCGTCGAGCACGGCTACGAGCCGTCGGTCGGCGGCAGCGTCGGCACGATACTGGGTCAGGAGTGGGCAGACGACGCGGAGGTCGCCGATATGCGCCGGCGCTACTGCATCGAGGACAATTTCATGCGCGCGGTCGAGCGGCGGACGCAGCGCCTGGCACCCGGCTCGATCGCCTTCCAGGAACGCTGGCTCGATTACATCCTCGTCACCGGCGC
>DASYHY010000170.1:0-1802 GCA_036252795.1 Aurantimonas sp.
GCGATGAGCGTGGCCGATTTCCTGGACCGGACAACGGCGCTGGTCGAACGACTCGGCGGGCGCATGGACATCCATGGGGCTCCGAACGAGATCCCCGACAATAAGCCCTTTGCCGAAGACACCGCGCAGCGGCCCTACGACAGTGAGGCGGTCCAGCGGTTCCACCGGGCACTGGTGCAGATTGATCGGGTGTTCACGCGCTTCCGCACCGGGTTCCTTGGCAAGGTCTCGCCGATACATCTGTTCTGGGGATCGTTCGACCTCGCCGTGACGCGGTTCTCGGGCCGCAAGGCGCCGCGTCACCCCGGCGGGGTGCCGGCGCTGCCCGACGCAGTGACCCAGGAGGCGTACAGCCATGAAGTGTCTTCGGCAGGGTTCTGGCCCGGCGGCGGCGGCGTGAACGAGGCGATGTTCTATTCCTATGCCTATCCGGCGCCCGACGGTTTCGCCGAGCGGCCGGTTGAACCGGCGGCGGCCCGCTTTGACCAGACCTTGCGCGAATTCCTGCTGCCCTATGAGGCGGTTCGTCAAAGCCCGGACCCGGAGGAGGCGCTGATGCGCTTCCTGCAATCAACCTACGAGGCCGCGGCGGAAACGGGCCAATGGGACCGGCAGTCCCTCGAATGCAGCTTCGGAACGCCACGTGTTCCGCGCGAGGTGGAAGATCTAATAGGAGCGGCTGCCGCGTCCGGGTGACGACGAGACTGACGCTGTCGCGATCATTAATTCAAGGAGAAACAACCGTGACCTGGAGCCCATGCCCCGACCCCGTACTCGGCGATCGCGCGACCGCCGAGGCAGTCGAGATCCTGATCGTGCCGCGAGCTGTCGACCTTGGCGAGATGGAGGTGCGCCGGGCGCTGCCCTCGACCAAACGCCAGATGGTGGGTCCCTTCATCTTCTTCGACCAAATGGGGCCGGCCGAGTTCCTGACCGAGCAGGGCATAGACGTGCGCCCGCATCCGCACATCAACCTCGCGACGCTGACTTACCTCTTTGAAGGCGAGATCTTGCATCGTGACAGTCTTGGCACCGAACAGACGATCGAGCCCGGCGCAGTCAATTGGATGCGCGCAGGCCGCGGTATTGTCCATTCTGAACGCACCAGCAATGAGCGGCGGCGGAACGGTCAACGCCTGTTCGGCATCCAGACCTGGATGGCGCTGCCCGAGGATCGCGAGGAAGATGATCCCGCCTTCCTACATCACGGCGCCGAATCCCTGCCGCTGATCAAAGCTGACGGCGTTACCGCACGTCTGATTGCGGGCAGCGCGCTGGGGGCGAGTTCACCGCTGAAGACGGCGTCCGAGACGCTCTATGCCGACGTGCAGTTGGCGCGGGGCCGGTCGATGCCGATCGATCCCACTTACGAGGAACGCGCGCTCTACACCATTTCAGGCGAGATCGAGGTGGCTGGTGATAACTTGGAGCCGGCTCAGCTTCTTGTGTTGCGGCCGGGGGACGCAATTACCGTCAAGGCTCGCTCGGAAGCGCGCTTCATGCTGTTCGGCGGCGCGCCAATGGGCGGGCCGCGCTACATCTGGTGGAACTTCGTCTCCTCGCGACGCGAGCGGATCGAGGCCGCCAAGGAGGAATGGGCGCGCGGACGCTTTGATACCGTGCCCGGGGACGAGGCCGATTTCATCCCGCTGCCCGACAAAAACAATCCACCGCAGCGTGCCACTGGCGGCGTGTTCTACCCGTGATGCCATACCGTGCGGTGAGCGAAGAATCATCATGACCAGCGGCATACACCACGTCACACTGATAACTCGCCGCGTGCAGGCGAACGTCGACTTCTA
>DASYHY010000171.1:0-10604 GCA_036252795.1 Aurantimonas sp.
GCCAGGAACAGCACCATGCGCACGACGTGGAAGGGCTCGATCAGGTCCGGCAGGCACTGGCGCTGGCGGTGCTTCTCGATCGATTCGGGCGTCACCCAGAGCTGCTTCTGGCGCTCGGTCATGATCCAGCCCGGCACCACCGTGTTGACACGGATCCGGTGTTCGCCGAGTTCGCGGGCGAAGGAGCGGGTAAGGCCGTGGACGCCCGCCTTCGCCGTCGTATAGGCCGGCATGCCGCCGACCGCCTCCCACCACGAGTTCGAGCCCATGTTGATGATGGAGCCGCCGCCGGCGTCGACCATGCCCGGCGCGACCGCCTGGATGGCGAAGAACATGTGCCGCAGGTTGTTGGCGATCCGCTCGTCGTAATAGTCCGGCGTCACGTCCTTCCAGCCATGGCGGTCGTCGCGGGCGGCGTTGTTCACGAGCACCCTCGCCGGCCCGTGCCGCTCGGCGAGGGCAGCGAAGGCGTTTCGCAGTTCGCCGATGTCGCGAAGGTCGCAGGGCTGGAAGGCGACCGAGCCCCGGCTGTCGGCCAGCTCATCCGCCAGCGCGGTGCCAGCCTCCCGGTCGATGTCGACGAAACCGACCTTCGCCCCCTGTCCGGCAAAGGCCCGCACCATCTCGGCGCCGATCCCGGAGGCACCGCCGGTGACGATCACGCTGGTGCCGTCGAGGCTGGGATAGGTGGCAAGACGCATGGGGTCACTTCCTTGTTGAGCGGAAAAGTGGATACGGTGCCGGCGAAGTCGGCGGGCGGCCGGTTCCGTCGCGCCTAGCATGGATCGCGGCAGCCTTCGAGCCTGGTGCGTCCGGCATGGTCAGGCCGTGGGTCGCCTTCCCGCATGACCGGTGAAAGCTGCCGAGAAGATCCCATTGACTTACGAAGCCGGCAAGGTAGTGCCGGTCCCCATGGTTCTCCGGCGCATCATGGATTGGCGGCCGAGCGGTCTCTGGTGCCGCTCGGACCGGCCCGCAGCTGCCCGGCGCCAGATGCTGTGCCGCGTCCCGGCCTTCTGCCGGTTCCGGCGCCGATGAACCTCAGACGCGCGCTTCTGTGCCTGGCGCTGGGGGAAACCATCGTCTGGGCCGGCTTGTATTATCTCTTCCCCGCCTTGCTGCTGCGGTGGGAGGAGGCCGAGGATTGGCCGAAGACCCTGCTGACCGCGGCCTTCGCGGCGGCGGTCATGGCTTCGGCCGTCGCCTCGCCGCTCTTCGGCCGGCTGATCGACCGGGGCAAGGGCGCGCTGGTGATGACTGCCGCGGCCCTGTCCGGCGCCATCCTGCTCGCCCTGCTGCCTTTCGCCGGCTCGGTCGAGATCTTCGCCCTCCTATGGCTGCTGATCGGGCTCGCCATGGGCGGCGCGCTCTACGAGCCCTGCTTCGCGCTCGTCACCCGCACGCGCGGCGTCGAGGCCCGGCGGGCCATCACGCTGATCACGCCCGTCGCCGGCTTCGCCGGCACGCTGTCCTTTCCGTTGAACCATTTCGTCGCCGAAAGGGCTGGTTGGGAAGCCGCCACCTGGACCTTCGCGATCCTGATCGCAGGGGTCGGGGCGCCGCTCCTGTGGCTTGGCACCTCGTATCTGGAAAGGGATTGGCACTCACGGCAGTTGCCCGTTGCCGCGTCCGAAACAGCCCCACCGATCGAGCCGCCGCCGGCCATCTGGAAGAGCCCGGTCTTCTGGGCGCTGGCAGGCGGCTTCTCGCTCATCGGCGCCAACCACGGCATCGTCATCAACCATCTCCTGCCGATCCTCGCCGACCGCGGCTTGGCCGCTGGCACCGCCGTCCTGGCGGCATCGATGATCGGGCCCATGCAGGTAGCTGGCCGGCTTGCCCTGATGGTTTCGGAAAAACACGTCTCAGGCCGAACCGTGGCGACCGGCTGCTTCGTGGCGATCCTGCTGGCGACGGCTTGCCTGCTCCTTGCCGAGCTGGAGCCGGTCTTCGTCGCGCTCTTCGTCGTCCTGCAGGGGAGCGGCCACGGCATCATCAGCATCATGAAGCCCGTGATGATCCGCGAGATGCTCGGCGAGAAGAATTTCGGCACGATCAGCGGCTCCGTCGCAGTTCCCTATCTCGCCGCCTTCGCCCTCTCGCCGTTCCTGGGATCGCTGCTATGGGAACTCGGCGGCTATGATTTGGCACTCGTCGTCGGCGGTCTTTCGAGCCTCACCGGCCTCGTCTGCTTTCGCATCGCCTCGCGCTCGAGGCCGTGGGCCGAGGCCTGAGCGGAACCGCCTTGCATCGGCGCCGATCAGGCGCGTCCGAACTCGCCCGGATTGCGACGCCAGACCGACCGGTTGAGGCAGGCAGCGATCACCGCCCACACCAGATACGGCACGAGCAGCCAGGCCGCGAGCGGGTCGATCGGCGCGAACAGGGCAATGGTGCCGACGATCGCCAGCGTCATGAGGACGATGTCGGCGAACGCGAGATCGGGCCGGCGAAGCCCGAAGAACAGCCACGACCACGCGGCGTTCAGCACCAGCTGCAGGCCGTATACGGCAAACGGCAATGCCACCAGCCCGGCAGTCTCGTAGACCCGCCAGCCGGCAGCGGCGATCATCACGTAGAGCACCGACCAGACCACCGGGAAGGCCCGGTTGGGCGGCGTCCACGAGGGCTTTTCGAGCCCCCGGTACCAGGTGCCCGGCTTGAAGATCACGCCGCTCAGCGCAACCACCACCACCAGTGCGAGGAACACCCCGAAGGTCATCAGCGAACTCAGGCTCATCTTCGCCTCCCCTGGCGCGTGTCGGACCCCGTGCCCCTCGGCGGCCGTTGCCGCAGACTTATAGCGACGCCGAATGGTTGCACAGCCCCGTGCCGGCAGCCGGGCCGAACCCCGCCGGGAGCTGCGGGCCGGGCGCCCGTTCCGGTCGTCGTCCTCCGGAACTGGTCCATCGGGCCTGGCTGTCGAGCGGACAAAGTCCGCACCAGGCTGCGGATTGGAGAGGCAATCGGCCCGGCCTCCCTTAGTAAGGCTTGATTTTCCGGTCTTCGGCTTTCTCTTTAGGAGGAACAGGAAACAAGCGGGGGACGACCGTGAGGCCATTCGACGACATGCTGCTGCCAGATGGTCGGGTGCGTCAGCCTTACCAGCGCTTCCACGAATGGCTCTGTGAGCAGAATGCCGAGGAACTCAGCGCCAAGGCGCACGAGGCGGAGGAATTCTTCCGCCGCACCGGCATCACCTTCAACGTCTACGGCGACGAGGAAGCCGCCGAACGGCTGATCCCCTTCGACCTCGTCCCGCGGATCATCGCCAAGGCCGAATGGGACCGGCTGGCCGAGGGGATCGAGCAGCGCGTCCGGGCGCTCAACGCCTTCCTCGACGACATCTATCATGACCAGGAGATCGTGAAGGCAGGCAAGGTGCCGCAGAGCCTGATCACCGGCAACGAGGCCTACCTCCCCGAGATGGAAGGCTTCCGTCCGCCCGGCGGGGTCTACACGCACATCATCGGGACGGACATCGTCCAGGTCGGCGAGAACGAGTTCTACGTCCTGGAGGACAACGCCCGCACCCCGTCCGGCGTCTCGTACATGATCGAGAACCGCGAGACGATGATGCAGATGTTTCCCGAACTGTTCGCCCAGAACCGGGTGCGGCCGGTCGAGACCTATCCGCATCATCTGCGCCGCTCGCTGGGGGCGGTTGCGCCGTCCGCCTGCGACGGCAAGCCGGTGGTGGCCGTGCTGACGCCGGGCATCCACAACTCCGCCTATTACGAGCACGCCTTCCTGGCCGACCAGATGGGCGTCGAACTGATCGAAGGCTCGGACGTCCGGGAGATCGACGGGCGTATCCAGATGCGCACCACCGAGGGCTACACGCCCATCGACGTGATCTACCGGCGGGTCGACGACGCCTATCTCGACCCCAAGGTCTTCCGGCCGGACTCCGTCCTCGGCATCCCGGGCATCATGGATGTCTATCGGAACGGCGGGATCACCATCGCCAACGCGCCGGGAACCGGCATCGCCGACGACAAGGCCATCTACTCCTACATGCCGGAGATCGTGGAGTTCTACACCGGCCGGAAGGCGCTGCTGGAGAACGTGCCCACCTGGCGCTGCGCCGATGCCGACAGCCTCGCCTACGTGCTCGAGCACTTGGCCGAGCTCGTGGTGAAGGAAGTCCACGGTTCCGGGGGCTACGGCATGCTGGTCGGCCCCGCCGCCTCGAAGCGCGAATGCGAGGAGTTCGCGGCCAAGCTGCGCGAACGTCCGGGCAACTATATCGCCCAGCCGACGCTGGCTCTCTCCACCGTGCCGATCCTGACCGAGAAGGGCCTCGCGCCCCGCCACGTCGACCTGCGGCCCTTCGTGCTCGTCTCCGACACGGTCCACATCATCCCCGGCGGCCTGACGCGCGTCGCCCTGAAGGAAGGCTCCCTCGTGGTCAACTCCAGCCAGGGCGGCGGCACCAAGGATACCTGGGTCCTGCGTGACTGAGGGTACCTCGATGATCGCGACGACCGACCCTCACATCGTGCAAAGGCTCTAGGACATGGCTCTACTCGGACGCACCGCCAACGGGCTGTTCTGGATGTTCCGATACATCGAACGCGCCGACAACATGGCGCGGCTGGTCGAGGCGGGCTTGCGCCTCTCGCTCACCAATCTGTCCGCCGAACCGGACGAATGGCAGTCGGTGCTGGTCTCGGCCGGCGTGGAGGCCGCCTATCTGGAGAAGTACGACGACTTCGAGCCCGCCTCGGTAATCGACTTCCTGGTGCGCGACCGGGACAATCCCTCCAGCATCCGCTCATCCTTCGACACCGCCCGCTCCAACGGGCGCATGGTGCGAACCGCCCTCACCCGCGATCTGTGGGAAACCGTCAACGAGAGCTGGTTGATCGTCAAGCAGCGCCTCGCCGCACCCGTCAGCCAGCACCAGTTGCCGGCGGTGGTCGATCTGATCAAGCGCCAGTCGGCCCTGATCCGGGGCGTGTTCTACGGCACCATGCTGCGTAACGAGATCTTCGACTTCTGCAATGCCGGCGCCTTCGTCGAACGTGCCGACAACACGGCCCGGATCCTCGACGTGAAATACTGGGTGCTGCTTCCGGAGCACTCGTCGGTCGGCTCGGCGCTCGACGATTTCCACTGGGTCTCGATCCTGCGTTCGGTCTCGGCGCATCGCTCCTACGCATGGGAGTACAACAGCGACTACCAGGCGACGAACATCATCGACTTCCTGATGCTGAACCGCCGCATGCCCCGCTCGCTGGCCTATTGCTACAAGGCGCTGGAAGAGAGCCTCAGCTACCTCAATCGGAACCACGCCTCCCACCATCCCTGCCATCTGACCGCCGCCAATCTCAACAAGCGCTTCGCCGAGACCTCGGTCCAGGAGATCATCGACGGCGGGCTGCACGAGTTCCTCGAGAGCTTCATCATCGAGAACAACCGCCTCGCCGTGGAGATCGCCGAGAGCTATCGCTTCTATCCATGATCGGCGGGTCCCCTCCCGGCCGTGGTGAATTTTGCATCACTGCGTGCAGATTGCGCTGAAGACCGGCGCGGACGAATGAACACCCGATTGCGGGATTTCCGGCGTCAGCTAATGATCCCCGGCGCATAGCGGCGAGTCCGGTGCGATTCGGGGGTTTTGTAATCTATGACGTATTGTGTCGGTCTCCTCGTCGACCGGGGACTGGTGTTCATGTCGGACAGCCGCACGAATGCCGGCGTCGACAACATCTCGGTCGTGTCCAAGATGAAGGTCTGGGAGGTGCCGGGCGAGCGCTTCCTGTGCCTGCTCAGCGCCGGCAACCTCGCGACGACGCAGGCGACGATCTCCCTGCTCGACGAGCGCGGGATTGCGCCGGCCGAGCGCAACCCCTCGATCCTGACCCAGCCGTCGATGTTCCAGACCGCCAAGCTCGTCGGCGAGACGGTCAAGGAGGTGATCTCCTACACTACCCCCGCCGGGCAGTCGGCCGACGCGATGTTCTCCGGGTCCTTCATTCTCGGCGGGCAGATCAAGGGCGGCAAGCCGCGCCTCTTCCTGATCTACCCTGAAGGCAACTTCATCGAAGCCGGCGCCGACAATCCCTTCTTCCAGATCGGCGAGCACAAATACGGCCGTCCGATCATCATCCGGACCTACGAGCCAACGATGTCGCTGGAGGACTGCGCCAAGCTGCTGCTGGTCTCCTTCGATTCGACGATTCGCTCGAACCTCTCGGTCGGGTTGCCGATCGACATGCAGTTCTACGAGGCGGACAGCCTGACTGCCGGATACAAGCGCCGCTTCGACAAGACCGACGCGTATTATCGGACGATCTCGGAAGGCTGGTCGGACGCCCTGAAGAGCGCGTTCGACGCGCTGCCCCCGTTCGAGCGCTGAAAGGCGATCCCCCCAGCAAGGAGACGATCCGATGGCGACATCCATCCTGCGCAATCTCGCCGAGCTCGAGGCCGTTTACGGCGAGCCGGTCCGCGGCTCGCTGATGAAGGAGATCGACCACCTCTCGCCGCACTACCAGGCCTTCGTCGAACACGCGCCCTTCGTCATCCTCGCCAGCGCCGGCCCGGGCGGCCTCGACTGCTCGCCCCGTGGCGACGCGCCGGGCTTCGTGACGATCGTCGACGAGCGGACCCTGCTGCTGCCCGACCGGCGCGGCAACAATCGCGTCGACACGCTGCGCAACGTGGTCGTGGATCCGCGCGTCGCGCTTCTGTTCCTGATCCCGGGCGTCGGCGAGACGCTGCGGGTCAACGGCACGGCGGAGGTCGATGTCGATCCGGACCTCCTGGAGAGCTTCGCCATCCAGGGTAAGGCGCCCCGTTCGGTGCTGAGGGTTCATGTCGAGCGGGTCTATTTCCAATGCCAGAAGGCGCTGGCGCGCTCGCGCCTCTGGGAGCCGGACACGCGGATCGAGCGCGGCCGGCTGCCCAGCACCGGGGAGATCCTGGCCGCGCTGGACCGTGAAGTCGATGCCGCGGCCTACGACGCGGATTATCCCGAGCGGATGCGCCAGACCATCTACTGATCGGCGCCGGACCGGCCGCCGGCGAGTCGTTCAAGGCTCACGCCGCAGCCCCTTTGCCGCCAGTTCATCGAGATAAGTCTGCCAGCGCCGGTCCGCGTCGCTGGCAAGTGCGGTCAGGTAGGTCCAGGAGTAGATGCCGCTATCGTGACGGTCGTCGAACACGATGCGCACGGCGTAGCGGCCGATCGGCCGGATGTCGGTGATCTGCACGTTCAGCTTTCCGCCGACCGTCTTGCGCTGCTCCGGCGAGTGACCCTGCACCTCGGCAGATGGCGACATCACCCGCAGCATCTCGGCGGAAAGCTCGTCCCGCTGCCCGCCGGGCTGGATCAGAACCAGCGTCCGCCGGTCCGCGCTGACCCGGATCTCCTCGGGCGGTGCGGCGGCGCCTGCGGTTGATGCGGTGTTGTCCATGACGTTCCTCGACTTCCTTCCTGCCATGCAAACAAGCTTATCTGCTTGACCAGGCACGCTCGCGCTTCCACATTCCGGGCAATGGACATCACCCGCCACCTCGACTCCGCCGCCCTGCAGGCTCCCTTCGGTTCGGAGATGATCGATCCGTTCGGTCGCAGTATCACCTATCTGCGCGTTTCGGTCACCGATCGCTGCGATTTCCGCTGCGTCTACTGCATGGCGGAGGACATGACGTTCCTGCCGAAGCGCGATCTGCTGTCGCTGGAGGAGCTCGACCGGCTGGCCACGTGCTTCGTCGAGAAGGGCGTCAAGCGGTTGCGACTCACCGGCGGTGAGCCGCTGGTGCGCAAAAACATCATGCACCTGATCCGCTCGCTGTCGCGCCATCTGCAGAGTGGCGCGCTGGAAGAGCTGACGCTGACCACCAACGGCTCGCAGCTCGCCCGCTTCGCGCCGGAACTGGCCGATTGCGGCGTCCGGCGGCTCAACGTGTCACTCGACACGCTCGACCCGGACAAGTTCCGCCAGATCACCCGCTGGGGCGAGATCGACAAGGTCATGGCCGGGATCAGGACGGCACAGGACGCCGGGATCGGCATCAAGCTGAACGCCGTCGCGCTGAAGGGCTTCAACGACGGCGAAATTCCCTCGATGATCGAGTGGGCGCATGGCGAGGGCATGGATTTCACGCTGATCGAGACCATGCCGCTGGGCGAGATCGACGAGGATCGCACCGACCAGTATCTGCCGCTCAGCCAGGTCCGCGCCGACCTCTCGGAGCGCTGGACGCTGCGCGACATCCCGTATCGCACCGGCGGCCCGGCCCGCTACGTGGAGGTCGCCGAGACCGGCGGGCGCCTCGGCTTCATCACGCCGATGACCCACAATTTCTGCGAAAGCTGCAACCGCGTCCGCATCACCTGCACCGGCACGCTCTTCATGTGCCTCGGACAGGAGGATGCGGCAGATCTCCGGGGCCCTCTCCGCGCGTCGGAGGGGAACGAATCGCTGTCGCGCGCCATTGACGAGGCGATCGGCCGCAAGCCGAAGGGCCATGACTTCGTCATCGACCGCGCGACGCGGAAACCTTCGGTCTCACGGCACATGAGCGTGACCGGAGGATAGATCGATGGCAATTCGAGGAGTTGCACGCCTGGCGCTCGGGCTGGCGATGGCCGCCACGGCTGCCCTGCCCGCGCTGGCGCAGGATTTCACCTATCGCAACGAGCGCTTCGGGACGAGCGCGACGTTTCCCGCCGAACTCTTTCCGGACCAGCTTCCGGCACCGACGAACGGCGACGGTCTGGGATGGACGTCTCCCGAGGGCGCGGAGATCTTCATCTACGCCCGTCCCCGGCAGCCGGGCGAGACGCCCCGCTCGGTGGTGCGCGACCGCGGCTCCGTCGACGAGGTGACGTACGATCGCTCCGGCCAGCGCTGGGTGGTGGTCTCGGGATACCGGGACGGCCGCATCTTCTACGAGCGTTACATCTTCCGCGGCGACCTCGTGCATTCGGTCTCCATCCGCTACCCGGAGTCGCTGCGGGCCACGTACGACCCGGTGGTCGGGCCGGTGACGATGACGCTCCGGGGTCCATCCAGCGGCTGAGGATGCGGCGCGCCACCCGAAGCGTCTGGCGAAACCACATCCCCCGGTCGAGCGCGGATGACGACCGGAGGAAATCCCGGCGTCCGCCTCGCCAAGCGGCGGGGGTGAGCGTAAGGGAAGCTGACCGTCCTTCCTGCAGCACTCCACCCGGCTCCGTCCCTTGCACAGCGACAACATCCGCGCGGCTCTGTTCATGCTCCTCGCCATGGCGGGGTTCGTCGTCAACGACACCTTCGTCAAGATCGCATCACCGGAACTCGCACCCGCGCAGATCATGGCGGTCCGCGGCATGGCCGCATCGCTGCTGCTGTTCGTCCTCGCATGGCGGTTCGGCGCGCTGCGGCCGTTGCGATTCGTCGGGTCGCCCCGGCTTCTGCTGCGCACGGGCGCCGACATCATGGCGACGCTCTGCTACATCACGGCACTCGGCCAGATGCCGATCGCCAACGCCTCGGCCATCTTCCAGGCGCTGCCGCTGACGGTCACGCTTGGCGCCGCGCTTTTCTTGGGCGAAGCGGTCGGCTGGCGGCGCTGGACGGCGATCGCCGTCGGTTTAGTCGGCGTCATGATCATCGTGCGACCCGGCACCGAAGGGTTCACGATCTACTCTGTCGCGGTGCTTGCCTCGGTCTGCTTCTCCGCGGTCCGGGACCTGGCGACACGCCGAATGGACAGGACGCTTCCCTCGCTCTTCGTCGCCATGATCACGTCGATAGCCGTTGCGCTGGCGGGATGGCTGCTGCTGCCGCTGTCCGGCGGATGGAAGCCTGTGACGGCGACGAACCTGGTCCATCTCTTCTTCGCCGCCGCCGCGATCGCGGTCGGCTACATCTTCATCGTCCAGGCGATGCGCGTCGGCGACATGGGTTTCGTCGCCCCGTTCCGCTACTCGGTGCTGCTCTACGCGCTGGTGATCGGGTACCTCGTCTTCGGGGACCTGCCCTCGCCGCTGACCTTGCTCGGCGCCGCGATCGTGGTGGCGAGCGGCATCTACACGCTGTATCGCGAGCGCCTGCGCGGCGTTGCCAAGGTCGCCCAGACACAGGTCCATTGACGATGGCGGATGCACCCGTAACGCACTCGGAACCCTTGCGTCGGCAGCGTGATGGAGACTGCAGGAAAGCACCAATGACAGAACGACAGCTGCCTGCCGATGCCCGGCGTCCGATGCTCGTCACGCTGATGATCGCGTCGGCGCTCTCGCCGCTGGCGATCAACATCTTCATTCCCTCGATGACCTCGATCGCCCGGGATTTGCGCGCCGACGGAGCGACCATCGGCCTCGGCCTCTCGCTCTATCTCATCGCGACGGCGCTGATCCAGCTGATCGCCGGCCCCCTGTCCGACCGCTACGGCCGACGCCCCGTGATCCTCGGCGGCATGCTGCTGTTCCTTGTTGGCACGGCCATGTGCCTGATCGCCGACGGCCCGGGCGTCTTCCTCGCCGGCCGTATCGTGCAGTCCGCGAGTGCGACCGGGATCGCGCTTTCCCGCGCCATCGTCCGCGACGTCTACAGCCGCGAACGGGCTGCGGCGATGATCGGCTACGTGACGATGGGTCTGGCGGT
>DASYHY010000172.1:0-8402 GCA_036252795.1 Aurantimonas sp.
CTCATACCGAAACGTAGAACGATCAGGTCGTTTCTCTCATGGATACCCCGAACCGGAAAGGATACCGATCCAGAGCTCCAGACAGACAACCGCCGCCCACGCTTCTCTTTCTTCTCAATCTTCAATTGTCAAAGAACACGCTGGCGAGCCAGCGTCGGATGCAACAAGCCATAGCCTGCCATACCCTGGAGAGGGTCGCCTTGTCAGCGGCACTCGAAAACCAACATGCCGGAGGCGCAAATTTGAACCGGACCGAACCCTGAAGTTCCGACCAGCTCTTGGCTTCCCGTCCGGGCCGCCGCGGCGCCACCGCCGTCGTTGTTGATGGCGATATAGGCGATGCCGGATCGCCCTGTCAACGGCTGCCTTCGCAAAAACTTCAAAAACCGCTCCTGGCATCCTCCGGCGGGGCGTGGCGGCGGGCTCTTGGCGGGAGAGGAATACCCGCAGGATCCCTCTTTTCTAAGGGTTTGCCTGCCTCGGCGCCGCACGGATGCGTAACCGGCACCACCTCGCGCAGTGAGCAGGGTCACGCGCCGGGACGCTAAGCCATGTAAAGACCAACGCGCGAGCGAGCGTCGCCGGTCGCCGGATCAGCCGGCGGACGCTCCGGCCGTGCATCGCCCGCGACGCCGGCAAGGCCCACGAAGAACTTGAGCGAAGAAGGTCGGGACGGTATGGCCGGGGAAGGGTTGATCGGCGATAACGGATGGGCGCGGCGGATTTTCGCCACCTTGTTGGTGAATGTCTGCCGCTGGAATTCAGGGGGATCATCAGCTTGCCGCAGGACAAGCCGTTCTTTGGCGACGAGCCGGCGCTCGTTGCCGATCGACGACGCAGGCCCGATCGCCGTCAGGTGTCGGCGCGCTGGCTCGCGGGCACATTGCTGACAGGCCTCACCTCCACCGCGCTCATGGGCATCGCTTTGTCTGCCGCCCTCGACGGCTATCACGGCGCGGCGCGGCCCGCCGGTCGGGTCGCCGGCCTGGCCTTGCCGTCCGAAGCGTCGGAAAAGGGCGAGCGGGTCGTCGCGACGGCCTTGCCGATCGCGCGCAGCCGGCAGATCCTCGAACTCTCCACCATGACCCGCGAAGGCGATCGCGAAATCATCCGCACGCTTCCCTTCGGCTACGTGAACATGCTGCTGGCGGCACGGCACCAGACGAACGCGGAATATCCGAGCTTCGATCCGCTGGCGATCTTCGGGGATGCCGAGGGGGCCGAACCGGGCGAGCCGCAGGCGGCGCAGATCTACGGCGCCCGGGTGGAATCGGAGGTGCGCCTGAAGGTCGAGCCGTTTCCCTTCGACGCCGACGACTACGAGGAGAGCGTCGAAATCGGCACGGCCGAGGCCGAACGGGCGATCCGGTCGGTGGGACCGGCTCTCTCCTACGAGCCGGTCCGGGTCGCGTCGCTGACGACGGTCGACCCGTTGCGGTTCGACCTGACGAGCGACACGCCGGAATACGAGCCGGGTTCGGCCTTCCGCGTCATCGCGGAGAATGTCTCCCTCGCCGCCCCCGACGATCGCGGGACGCTGCCTCGCTTCCACGAGGAGATCATCCCGGTGCGCGAGGATTCGGCGATTGCCGCAATTCTCGACCGCAACGGCCATACGGAAGAGGAAAGCGGCGAGGCGACCGCGGCGCTGGTCGAACTGCTCGATACGGAGGAGCTGGAGGCCGGCGACGCCCTGCGGGTCGGCATCGAGACGAGCGGCGAGATCGCCCGGGTCGTCCGGCTCTCCGCCTATCGCCGCGACCGGCATCTCGCCACCGTCGCCGAGACCGAGGACGGGCCGTTCGAGCCCGCCAACGCTCCGGAGCTCGGCGATTCGGTGGCGGATGCCTTCGACGACAACGAGGACGAGGCGCCGCTGCGGGCCGACATGCCCACCGTCTACGACGGCATCTACCAGGCCGCGCTCTCCTATGGTCTCAATGACCGGCTCTGCAAGCAGCTGCTCCGCATGCTGGCGAGCGAGGTGGACCTGCAGTCCCGCCTCGGCCCGACGGATCGGCTCGCAGCATTCTACTCGCTCGAGAAGGGCCAGGAGGTCGCCACCGACGCCTCCGAGATCCTGTTCGTGGAAGTGCGCTTCGGCGAGACGACCAAGCGCTTCTACCGCTTCCGCCCGAGCGACGCGGAGGCCGCCGACTACTTCGACTCCGAAGGCCGCAGCGCCGAGCAGTTCCTGCTGCGCAAGCCGGTACCCAACGCCCGCTTCACCTCGGCCTTCTCGACCGGGCGCAAGCATCCGGTGCTCGGCTATGTCCGCCCGCATTGGGGCGTCGACTGGGCGGCGCCGCGCGGATCGCCGATCTTCTCCTCCGGCGACGGCGTCGTCGAGAAGGCCGGCTGGTTCAGCGGCTATGGGCGGCAGACGGTCGTGCGCCACGCCAACGGATACGTGACCTCCTATTCGCATCAGAGCGCCATCGCCAAGGGCATCAAGCCGGGTGTCAAGGTCCGGCAGGGCCAGGTCATCGGCTATGTCGGCTCCACCGGGCTCTCCACCGGCAACCATCTGCACTACGAGGTGGCGGTCAACGACAAGAAGGTCGACCCGATGCGGATCAAGCTGCCCTCGGGCACGGTTCTGGCCGGCGAGGATCTGGAGAACTTCCAGCGCGAGCGTGAGCGCATCGACAATCTGCTGCACGAGCAGGTGGATTCGCCGCTGATCGCCGGCCGCTGACGCCGGAAAGGTCTGCTGCCGGCCGCGGCACGGGGCGGGGGGCGCCGCTACCGGCAGTAGGTCGCGTTGTTCCGCCGGGCGGCGATGTCGAGATGGAAATGCGTCGCGTGATCGGGGTCGGTTCCGGGCCCGAGGACCGTGCTGAACGGGCCGCAGGCACCATCCCTCACCGCGCGCTGGAACAGCGCCTCGGCAGAGCCCGATTCCTGCGCCTCCACCGGTATCGCCGATCCGTCGGCGAAGACGAAGGATCCGATGTCCACTGCGCTGCCGCGCGCATGTTCCGATATCCCGCTCTCCGAGGCGCGGGTGCGGCAGACATAGGTCGACTGGTGACGGAACTCCGTCAGATCGTGCCCATCCAGATGGCTCTCGGCGGCCGGCACGACGCTGCGCGACATCCATTGGTCGAGCGCCAAAGCCGCGCGGCACAGCAGCTGCGTGTCCGGCGAGACGGCCACGCCGGACGACAGGCGCTCGACATTCACCGGCCGCAGCACGCCGCAGGATCCTTCGCTGATGGTCGGCTCGACAGTGAAGACGACGCCGCGCTCGGCCAATTCGGCTTCGCAGGCCACCGCATCGGCGACCGCTGCGGCGGCCTCCACGCTGGCTTCCGGTGTCACCGCCGGCTCATTCTCCCTTAGCGTCTCCGTCGTCGGGGGATCGTCGACCGCTTCGGGAATGGTGGGCGTGTCCGGGATCACCTCGGGGATCGGCTCCGCCTGAACCGGGGATTCGTCCGCCTCCTCAGGACGGGCCTCCGGCAACGGGATCTCGCCGATCGGGGGCGCTTCGACGATCGCGTCTTCGGCATCCTCCGGCCCCGCATCAACGCCCTCGCGTGCCTCGTCCGCCACCGGCACTTCGCCCGTGTCGGCGGACGTGTCGGCCGGCTCGGTCTCCTCTTCCGATATCTCCGGCTCCGTCTCCTCTTCCGACGCCTCCGGCGCGTCCTCCACCCCGTCGGGCCGGCCTGCCGGCCGCGGCACCGGCGCTTCGGACGCACTCTGGGCCACGCGATACGAACCTTGCGCGCGCTTCCCGAGCGCATCGGCGGCATGCGAAGCCACGGCAGCCGCCGGCGAAAGGCCGGCGGCCGGTGATGCGGGATCCTGCGCCACAGCCGGTGCGGCCGCGATCGCCCACAGGCAGGCTCCGGCAAGAAGCCGCCTGCGGCATAGCGGGACGCTCATCATCTGAACTCCACTTCCGTGATGCCGGGTTCGACCAGACCGGAAAGGGCCTCGGCGTCCCAGTTTGTCAGCCTGACGCAGCCATGGCTCCAGCTCTTGTCGATGAGTTCGGGATGGGCGGTGCCGTGAATCCCGAAGGTCGGCTCCGACAGCCCGATCCACATCGAGCCGACCGGGCCGTTCGGTCCCGGCGGAATGGTCAGCGCCTCGGCGTTGTCGCCCTGCTGGAAATTCTTCGCCGGCTCGTAGTGATAGGTCGGGTCCGGCGCGATCGACGTGATGGTCAGCGCGCCCTCCGGCGAGGGGGTCTCGGAGGCGCCGACCGTCGCCGGGCCGCTGAGCACGATGGCGCCGTCGGCGTCATAGGCCGTCAGCGTCCCGCCCGCCTTGTCGATGACGATCCGCGCCACCTTGGCCGACGGCTCCGGCCTGACATCCGGCACCAGGATGACGCTACCCGCGGATCCGAAATCGGCATTGGGGTTCAGCATTTTCAGGAGATCGACGTCCATGTGGAAGCGCTCCGCCAGCATCTCGACCGGGTCCAGGTAGCCCAGCCATTCCATCTCGGCCATGAGGCCATAGTCCGAAGGGATTTCCTCCACATAACGTTCCGAGATATCCGTCTCGGTGATCTCGTAGGTGGTCATGGCCTTGCCCTGGTCGACGACGAGGATGTTCCACAGATCGATGTCCGGCTGGCCGTCCGCAGGCAGGTCGCGCATCTGCTCGTAGGCGCGGATGGCCTTGCGCGTGTTCTCCCCGAGATAGCCGTCGATGACGCCGGGCGACGCATGCGCGCGGTCGAGCAGCACCTGGAGCCGTATCAGGAACGGGTCGGGCGTCTTCTGCTCGTCGGCCGTCTCGAGGGCCGCTTCGTCCGGGCCGTCGGTCGAGAAGGCGGGCGTCTCAACGACCTGCCCCGGTTCATCGGTCACGGCGATCTCCGGCGGCGCGGGACTGTCGACCCCTTCGGCGGCGGCTTCCACGGCGGCCGGGTCGGTCGGCGGGACCGCCTCGTCGGCTGGCCCCTCGGCTGGCTCGGCTTCCGGGATGGTCGGATCGCGCCGCGCCGCGCTGGCGATCGCGGCGGCCTCCCGCTGCTGCTGCTCCCAGACCGTGAAGTCCGCGGCATCGATGGCGGTTTCCGAGAGCGGCTCGGACAAAGCGTGCGCCGCCAGCGGCGCAAGACCGAAGAGGAGGGTCACGAAAGCGGTCGGAACATTTTTCATCGAATGCCTCGGATTGGATGACAAGCCGTTGAAATGAAAAGGGGAGCCATATGGCTCCCCTTTTCCTGTCCGTGATTGCCGCTGTGGTTAATCAGGCGTTAACGGCGCGGTTACTCCTCGAACTCCACGGTCACGCCGGGCTTGACCATCTTCGCCAGTTCCGCGGCGTCCCAGTTGGTCAGCCGGACGCAGCCATGGCTGTTCGTCTTGCCGATCTTCGAGGGCTCCGGCGTCCCGTGGATGCCGTAGGTCGGCTTCGAAAGGGCGATCCAGATGGTGCCGACCGGGCCGTTCGGCCCCGGCGGGATCGTCAGCACCTTGTCGTTCTCGCCCTGCTTGAAGTTGATCTTCGGGTTGTAGGTGTAGTTCGGATCGAAGGCGATGCGGTTTACCTGGACGACGCCGGAGGGCGACGGGGTGCTGGACGAGCCGATCGTCGAGGGATAGGCGGCGAGCAGCGACCCGTCGGCCGCATAGGCGCGCACCTGTTCCCGGCCCTTGTCCGCAATGATGCGGGCAACCTCGCCTTTGACGTTGTCGCCGACCGCCATCACCTTGATCCGCGTCCCCTGGCGGTTGAAGTCCGCGCCCGGATTGATCTCGGTGAGATAGGCCTCGTCCATGTGGAACTTCTCGGCGAGCTTCTCCGAGACGCGCTCGAAGCTCATCTCGGGCAGCAGGGCCTTCTCGCCGTAATCCGACGGAATTGCCGCGACATAGGGGCCGGCCACATCCTCTGCGGTGATCTCGTAGGTGACGATGGCCGGGCCGCCCGTGGCATCCAGTTCCTCGGCGAGGGCCTTGGCGTCGCCGGTCGGCAGCGTACGCCCGAACTTCTCCTCGTAGGCGGCGACCGCCTTGTTGACGTTCGATCCCATGCGGCCGTCGATGACGCCCGGCGACATGCCGGCCCGATCGAGCAGCACCTGCAACGCGGCGATCTCGGCCTTGGCATTCTTGCCCGTCGGCGTGGCAACCTGCGGCGCGGGATCCGTCTCCAGGATCGTCTGGCCCTCGCCGATGGGCACCCCCGGCTCCGGAAGGTCCGCCTGGCTGCCCGGGCTCTCCAGCGCGCCGGGCGGCAGCTCGGCTTCCTGGATGAGACCGTCCGGATCCGGAAGCGGCGAAGCCTCGACCGGCGCGTCGTAGCGGCGGTCGTCCTCGTAGGGGCCGTCATAATAGGGATCGGCCGAACGCGGCCGGCCGGAGAAGTCCGGCTCCTCGAACACGCCCGGCGGCGGCACGTCGACACGCCCCTGCAGCGTCACGCCCGGCGGCGGCGGCGCGTCGATGATCGCACCGCGCTCCTCGAACTGGCGGCGGCGCTCGCGAAAGCGGTCCCGACGGGGCTCTTCCACCGCGACGATGCGGCCGAACGCGTCGATCATCACGCGGCGGCCGAATTCGTCGACATAGACTTCCGCGATGTCGGCGTCCCGATCGTAATACTGCGCGAGTTGGACCGGCGCTTCCGGCGTCTGCGCCATTGCGGCAGCCGGGAGCGCGGCCAGTAACAGCAGCGTTGAAAGCAGTCGCACATCTCGCATCATCGTCGTCTCTCCGGACCCGTCGCTTCTCGCGTCGCCGCCAGGCCACACGCTGCCAACTTGCGAGATGCCAGATGAACCAGACATGAAAATGACCAAGCGGCGGATTCCTCGCCTTCCTCGCGGCGAGCTTCAGCCCGGGGCAAGCTCCGGCGCCAGCGGCCTTGGCAACGGCGCGCGAGCCGTTATGTCAGGGCCGACGATGATGAACATGGCAGAGACATGACCGACACGCTTCCCGACCGCCTTTCCTCCGACCCGTCGAGCGAGTTTTACGACGCCGAGCTTCTCGAGCGCGGCGTCGGCGTGCGCTTCAAGGGCGAGGAGAAGACCAATGTCGAGGAATATTGCGTCAGCGAAGGCTGGATTCGCGTCCAGGCCGGCAAGGCGAAGGACCGCAAGGGCCAGCCTCTGACGATCAAGCTGAAGGGTCCGGTCGAAGTGTTCTTCAGGGAAGACTGAACGCCGGCGAAGGCGATGCCCGCGTCCCGCGCTCCTGCGGGATGCGGCTCTGACGACAGTTCGCGGCAGCGATGCCGCGGCGGCGTGCCTCAGATGATCGCCAGCGGCTGCTTGCGTCGAGGCGGCGGAAAGGCCGCGTCGATCTCCGCAAGATCGACGTCGTTCAACTGCAGATCAAGCGCCGCCGCATTGTCCCGGACATGGTGCTGCCGGCCGGCCTTCGGGATCGCGATGACGCCGGGCTGGCGGAGCACGAAGGCCAGAGCGACACGGGCCGGCGTCGCGTCGTGCCGTTCGGCAACCCGCGTCAGCGCCGGATCGTCGAGCAGCGTTCCGCCCTGCCCGACCGGCGAGTAGGCCATCAGCGGCACGCTTTGTCCGGTCAGCATGGGCAGGAGGGCGTATTCGACGCCACGCTCGGCCGGATTGTACAGCACCTGGTTGGTCTGGACGGCCTCGCCACCGGCTTCCGCCAGTTCCTCCATGTCCGCCACGTCGAAATTGGAGACGCCCCAGCGCAGGATCTTGCCGGCCTTCTTCAGCCCCTCCAACGCTTCCACCGTCTCGGACAGCGGCACGCTGCCGCGCCAGTGCAGCAGATAGAGGTCGAGGCGATCCGTGCCGAGCCGTTCGAGCGACGCCTCGCAGGCCCGAACCGTTCCCTGTCGCGAGGCGTTGCCGGGCGCGACCTTCGAAACGAGGAAGATTTCGTCCCGGCGTCCGGCGATCGCCTCGGCCACCAGCTGCTCAGAGCGACCGTTCCCGTAGATCTCCGCCGTGTCGACGAGGGTCATGCCGCGGTCGATCCCTTCCCGCAGAGCCGCGATCTCCGCTTCCCGGCGTGCCGGATCGTCGCCCATCATCCACGTCCCCTGGCCGAGAACCGGGACATGTGTTCCGTCGGGAAGAGCGGTGGTGCGCATGAAAAACCTCCGTATGGACCAGCGGTCCTTGCGGTACTGCGGGGCGGAACGATCGGGACGCCGGGATGTTGCACGAACGAGGATATTCCACCTACCAAGGGAGAAGGCGTCATGTCATCGACTGAAGGAACGTCGATCATGGGCTCCGACGACGCCACCGCCGGCGGCATCGGCGTCGACAATATCGAGGCGAGCCGCGTTTCCGGCACCGCCGTCTACAACACCGAGGGTGACCATCTCGGCCACATCCAGGACCTCGTGCTCGGCAAGCGCGACGGGCGGGTGAAATACGCCATCATGTCGTTCGGCGGCTTCCTGGGCATCGGGGAGGAATACCACCCCCT
>DASYHY010000173.1:0-3326 GCA_036252795.1 Aurantimonas sp.
GCGAAATAGACGATGTTGTCGGCCAGCCGCCCCTCGGGATCGGCGACCATCGGGCCCGGCTGGCTCATCGCATCACGAGGCGGCAAGGTCGCGCTTGACCTGGTTGAGGATCTCCCGGCTCTCGCCCCGTTCCATGCGCTGGATGTCGTCCTGGTACTTGAGCAGGACGCCCAGCGTGTCGGAGACGTGAGCGGGATCGAGCGCGACGGCGTTGAGCTCGTTCAGGGCGTTCGCCCAGTCGATCGTCTCGGCGACGCCCGGCGCCTTGAACAGGTCGATCGCCCGCAGCCGCTGCACGAAGGCCACGAGTTCGGCCGCGAGATCGGCATTCGCGCGCGGTGCCTTGCGCCGAACGATCTCCAGCTCGCGGGCGGCGTCCGGATAATCCACCCAGTGGTAGAAGCAGCGCCGCTTCAGCGCGTCGTGGATCTCCCTGGTTCTGTTGGTCGTGATGATCACGATCGGCGGCTCGGCGGCGCGAATCGTCCCGAGTTCGGGGATCGTCACCTGGTTGTCGGATAGGATCTCCAGCAGGAAGGCTTCGAATGCCTCGTCCGTGCGATCCAACTCGTCGATCAGCAGGACCGGCGCACGCCCGCCCTCCCCCTCGAGCGCCTGCAGGATCGGCCGGCGGATCAGGAAGCGCTCGGAGAAGATCTCCGAACGCGTCGCGTCCCGGGACGTGTCGCCGGACGCCTCGCGCAGGCGGATCTCGATCATCTGCGCCGCGTAGTTCCATTCGTACAGCGCCGACGAGACGTCGAGCCCTTCGTAGCACTGGAGCCGGATCAGCGGACGGCCGAGGGATTGCGCCAGCACCTTGGCGATCTCGGTCTTGCCGACTCCCGCCTCACCCTCGAGGAACAGCGGCCGCCCCATCTTCAGCGACAGGAAGAGGACGGTGGCGAGCGCACGGTCGGCGATGTAGTCCGCGCCGTCGAGCAGGTGCTCGGTTTCGTCGATCGATGCCGGCAGAGGGATTGTCACGGTGCAATATTCCTGTCGATCCAGGGCTCGAGCGCGAGGCTAGAGCGTGCGATAGCGCCGGTCCAGATAGATCAGCGATTGATCCCGGCGTCCGCTCCGCAGCGCCATGACCTCACCGATCATCACCCGGTGCGTGGCCACGAGCCGCGAGTCGCGCAGCCGGCAGTCGAAACCGGCGAGGGCCGAGCGCAGCACCGGTGCTCCCGTCTGCAGGATGTCCCATTCCCCCAGAGCGAACCGCTCGTCCGGCTCCAGGCCTCCCTCTCCGGCAAAGGCGCGCGCCAGCTTCTCGTCCGCGCCCGACAGGAGGTTGACGGCGAAATTGCCGTTCTCCTCGAAGCGGTCGTTGGCCGGGCTCGAGGTGTTCAGGCAGACCAAAAGCGTCGCCGGCTCGTCAGAGACCGAGCAGACGGAAGACACGGTCACGCCGCGCCGGCCCGCCGGCCCGTCCGTCGTTGCCAGATGCACCGCTGCGGCGAAGCGGCTCATCGCTTCGCGAAAGCTGTCGCGGTCGATCGTCGATGTAGTCAGCAAACCGTCTTCCATGCATTGCGGCCGGATCCCGTACCGTTCACGCGACAAGATAGTGCGCCGGGACGGGATTCGCACGGGGGCGACGCCGGCGCGTCGATGCGCCCGCTCAATTCTCGGCAGATCGGGCTCGTCCTGCGAGGCATCTCGCCGGCCCTTGCGCGGCGCGACGACGTGCTCTCGTCATGGCTCCTGGGCCGCGATAAGGTTCCGGCATGTCCCTCACACCCTTCTCCTGCCGCCGGCTCCTCCCCGCGATCTTCCTCGCCGCCACCTGCCTGTCCGCCCCTGCGGTTGCCCAACAGCCGCCGCCGATCCTGATCGGCGTCGCAGCCCCCCTGTCGGGCAGCGAGGCGATCCTCGGCGCGCAGGTGACCGGCGGCGTCGAGGCGGCCGTCTCCAGCCTCTCCGGCGACGAAGCGTCTATCGAAACCGTCAACGCCGATACCACCTGCTCGGCGGAGGGCGGCAGGCAGGCGGCGGAAACCTTCGTCGCGACGGACGTCGCCATCGTGGTCGGCTTCCTCTGCACCGAGGCGATCGAGGCGGCTCTGCCGATACTGCGGGAAGCCGGAATTCCGACGCTGAATGTCGGGGTGCGCGCGAACCGCCTGACCGACCGGCGCGAGCGCACCGGCGACCTCGTCTGGCGGATCGCGCCGCGTTCCGATGCAGAGGCGCAGAAGGTCGCGCAGACGCTGGCCTCCCGCTGGCGAGACCAGCCGTTCGGCCTCGTCGAGGACGGCTCGATCACCGCGCGCGGCTTGACCGACACGGTCCGCCGCCTGCTCGAAGAAGAGGGCATGGTGCCGCAGACGATCGACAATTACCGACCCGCCGAGGAGAAGCAGTTCGCGCTGGCCCGCCGTCTGGAGCGCACCGGCGTCACCCGCTTCTTCATCGCCGGAGACCGGCCGGACATCGCGACGATCGCTCGCGATGCCGGCGAACTGGGGCTCGACCTCGAGGTCATCGGCGGCGAATCGCTTCTCGACGAGGTCAGCATCGACGTGCCGCTCCCGGAAGGCATCGTCGCCGTCGCGCCGCGCCCGCGATTTCCCGAGCTGGGCGGCAGCCCCGACGCGCCTGCCCCGGGCGACGACGTTGCCCCGAAAGGATATTTCGGTCCCGCTCATGCGGCGACCGAGATCGCCGTGGCGGCCGTCCGGGCTGCCCGCGGGAGCGGCCGGACGATCCCCGGCGTTCTTCAGTCGGAGCCGTTCGCGACGCAACTCGGCACGGTCCGCTTCGACGCCCAGGGCGATTCTGATCTCGACCTCTACCGCGTCTTCGTCTGGCGCGGCGACCGCTTCATCGAAGAAGCCGGCGGCTGACATGGCCGCATGGCGGGCGGGGCCGCGCAATCTCATCACCGACGTCGCCGGCATCCGCGTCGGTCACGGCGACGATGCCGCCCTCAAGAGCGGCGCGACAGCGGTGATCTTCGACCAGCCGGCCGTCGCCTCGGTGGCGATCCTCGGCGGTGCGCCCGGCACACGCGAGATCGCGCTGCTGGAGCCGGAAAGCACGGTGCAGGCGATCGACGCGCTGGTCCTGTCCGGCGGCTCGGCCTTCGGCCTCGACGCGGCGGCGGGCGCCATGAGCTTCCTTGCCGAGGCCGGCCGCGGCTTCGAGGTCGCGGGCGCGCGCATCCCCATCGTGCCCGCAGCGATCCTCTTCGACCTCGCCAATGGCGGCGACAAGGCCTGGGGCCGCTTCCCGCCATATCGCGACCTCGGCTACGCGGCGGCCCGCAATGCCGCCACGATCTTCGACATCGGCAGCGTCGGCGCCGGTGCCGGCTGCAC
>DASYHY010000174.1:0-25628 GCA_036252795.1 Aurantimonas sp.
GCGCAAGGCGAGGTGCTGGTGCCGCTGTTCGGCGATCTGAAGCGCCATCGCATCGCCGACACGCGGACCGCCGCGCTAGGCAACGAAACGCTCGCCCAGCGCTTCGTCGAACGCGACGTCTTCATGACCGCGGAGCTGTGGGGCCTTGCCGATACCGCCCCCTATGGCCATCGCGGCGACATCACGACGCTCGACGAGGTGATCCGCGCCCATGGCGGCGCGGCGGAGGAGAGCGCACGGGCGTACCGCGACCTGCCGGAAGCCCGGCGCTCGTTGCTGATCGCCTGGCTGAAGACGCTGTCGGTGGGGGAGTGACGGGGATGGGAATTCGGGCGTCTTGTTCGAGGATTTTGCAGAAATTCGCCCCCCTCTGTCCTGCCGGACATCTCCCCCACAAGTGGGGAGATCGGCTTGCCGCGAAAGTTGCGCCTCTGCTCCGGACGCCGAACCACGGCCGTCTTCGCAACAGGATTCCGGCGGACCCTCAATGCCGTTTCGCTTTCTGCGGCACCGGGAGCGCGGGGGAATTTGCAGAAGAGGGCGAGGCGACGAAGCTGTCGATCTCCCCACTTGTGGGGGAGATGCCCGGCAGGGCAGAGGGGGGTAGATCGAACCCGTCTTTCGGACCGATCGGAGTCTCCGCGCGGCTCCTCCCCCGTTTGGCCTCCGCCGGGCTTTTCGCCCTGACCGCCGTGACCCCCCATGCCATTGCCCAGACCGAGTCCCCGCTGCTATTCGCCGCCGACACGCCGCTCTTCCAGGAGGAGGCCAAAGCGGTGGGGATCGAGCACGTCTATGGCGGCCCGTGGGAGTTCTTCGTCGGCGGTGGCGGCGCCGCCTTCGACTGCAATGGCGACCGCTTCCCGGATCTCTTCCTGGCCGGCGGCGAAAGGGAGGGCGGCTTCTACGCCAACCGGTCGCAGGCGGGCGGCCGGTTGGCCTTCGAGAAGCTGTCGCAGCCGATCGACCCGAAGGACCTCGCGAACGTCACCGGCGCCTATCCGATCGACGTCGACCAGGATGGTCACGAGGATCTGGTGCTGCTGCGGGTCGGGGCGAACGTCCTTCTCAAGGGCGGGCCCGATTGCCGCTTCGAGAAGGCGAACTTCGCCTGGGGCTTCGAGGGTGGGTGGGCCTGGACCACGTCGTTTTCGGCGATCTTCGAGCCGGGCGCTTCGTTTCCGACGCTGGCCTTCGGCAACTATGTCGACCGCGCAGCGCCCGGCTCGCCCTGGGGCACCTGCGCCGACAACGTCCTGATCCGCCCGCGCGACGGTGCGGCCGGGGGACCCGACTATTCCGAGCCGCTGGCGCTGGCGCCCGGCTACTGCGCCCTGTCGATGCTGTTCACCGACTGGAACCGTTCCGGCGAGCCGGCGCTGCGGATCACCAACGACCGGCAATATTATCGCGGTGGCGCCGAGCAGCTCTGGCGGCTGGAGCCGGAACGCGCGCCGCGGCCGTATCGCAAGGCCGACGGCTGGCAGCATCTGTCGATCTGGGGCATGGGCATCGCCGAGGGCGACGTCGATGGGGACGGCACGCCCGAATACGCGCTGACCTCGATGGGCGACACCAAGCTGCAGTTTCTCGACCGCGAATTCGAGAACGCCCCGACCTATCGCGACGAGGCGTTCGAGCGGCGCGCCACGGCGCACCGGCCCTATGTCGACGATCAGGGCAAGCCTTCCACCGGCTGGCACGCCGAGTTCGCCGACTTCAACAACGACACCGCGCTCGACCTCTTCATCGCGAAGGGCAACGTCGAGGCGATGCCGGACTTCGCCGCCTACGATCCGGACAATCTCCTGATGGGCGGCTTCGACGGCCGCTTCACCGAGCGCGGGCGCGAGGCGGGGCTGGCGCTGGACACCAAGGGGCGGGGCGCCGTCGTCGCCGACTTCAACCTCGATGGCGCGCTCGATCTCCTCGTCGTCAATCGCGGGCAGAAGGCAAGCCTGTTCCGAAACCGGGGGGCTGCTGCGTCCTTCGGCACCCGCCCGCTTGGCAACTTCCTCGAAGTGTCGCTCGCGCAGAAGGGCGCGAACCGTACCGCCCTCGGCGCCAAGCTGGCGGTCAAGATCGGCACCAGGACGCTCTACCGCACGATCCAGGTCGGGGGCGGCCATGCCTCCGGCCGCTCCGGCTTCGTGCATCTGGGTATCGGCACGGCCGAACGGGCCGAGATCCGGGTGCAGTGGCCGGACGGCGCCTGGAGCCACCCATACCGCGTCTTCGCCGACAGCTTCGTCCTGATCGAGCGGGACGCCCCGGCGGCGCGCTACTGGTACCCGGATGCCGACCGGCCCGCCTTCGGGATCGACCGGGCCGCCGCACGCTGAACGGCACATTTCGCGCCGGCGGGTCAATCTGCCGCAGCGAACAACGGCAACCTCGACGCCTCCGGTAGCTTACGGAAAAGTGACCCCCACCGGGCGTTGGTCTCCCCTCACCGCCGGCCTAACGCTATCTAGCTACCGGTCCCGGCGCTGCCGACATCGGGGCGATCGTGTCGGCGCCATCGCGAAGATCATCACCGTAAAGGAAGTTTCCGTGTTGCGAGTGCCGTCGGCAGACGACGAACTGCCATCCCCCTTGGCGATAAACCGGAACAATCCCGACGGAGCGCCGCAGGCGATCCCGGCAGGACTTCCCGTCGCACTGCGCCGGCTGATCGTCCTCGTTCTCAATGCCGCGACGCTTGTGGCGCTTGCCGCCGGGGTGGTCACGCTCCTGTCCGCCGACGGGGTGATCGACGCGGCCGAGTGGGTGATGCTGACGGGCTTCCTGCTGGCGACGCCCTGGACGGTGCTCGGCTTCTGGAATGCCGTCATCGGGCTCGTCCTGATGCATGGCCCCGCCGATCCGTCACGCAGCGTCTATCCGTATTTCTCGGCGGGGCCCGCCGGCCGGGTCCGCGAGCTCGGCAGCCGGACGGCGTTGACGGTCTTCCTGCGCAACGAGGACCCGCGCCCGATCTTCCAGCGCATCGAGGCGATGCGGATCAGCCTCGAGCGCACGGGCCTGTCCCGTAACTTCCGGATCTTCGTGCTCAGCGATACCGACGCGCCGGAGATCGCTCGGGCAGAGGAGGCGGAGTTCCAGCGCTTTGCGATGGTCTTCGCCGACAGCGATCCCTCCCGTCCGGTCTATCGACGGCGCACGGACAATGTCGGCTTCAAGGCCGGCAACATCCGCGATTTTCTCGACCAGCATGGCGACGACTTCGATTTCTTCCTGCCGCTGGATTCCGACAGCGTCATGTCCGGCGACGTCATGACCCGCCTGGTCGCGACGATGGAGGCGAATCCCGGCTTCGGCATCCTGCAGAGCCTTGTGGTCGGAACGCCCGCCAGCAGCGGCTTTGCCCGGATCTTCCAGTTCGGCATGCGCCACGGCATGCGCTCCTTCACCATGGGCGCCAGCTGGTGGACGGCCGATTGCGGCTCCTACTGGGGTCACAACGCGGTCATCCGGACGGGCGCCTTCCGCGACCATTGCGAGCTGCCGGTCCTGCCGGGCCGTCCGCCGCTCGGTGGCCACGTGCTGAGCCACGACCAGCTCGAGGCGGTTCTGATGCGCCGGGCGGGCTACGAGGTGCGCGTCGTGCCGGTCGAGACCCAGAGCTACGAGACCAACCCGCCGAGCCTGCCGGAATTCGCCAAGCGCGACCTGCGCTGGTGTCAGGGGAACATGCAGTACTGGCGGTTCCTCCGCGCGCCGGGCCTTCTGGCCATCAGCCGCTTCCAGATCCTCCAGGCGATCCTGATGTACATCGCGCCCCCGGCCTGGATCGCGATGACGATCGCTGCGACGGCAAAGGGCGTCAGCGGGACGTTCGACCCGGCCTATCTGCAGCTCGGCCTCGCCTTGTTCCTGACCATCTTCCTGCTGTCGATCGCACCGAAGATCGCCGGCGTGATCGATGTCCTGCTGACGCGCGGGGCGGTACGGGCCTATGGCGGGCCGGGCCGCTTCCTCGCCTCGGCGCTGGTCGAGATCCCGATGTCGATGCTGATGGCGCCGATCGTCGCCGTCTACGTCACGCTGTTCCTCATCGGCCTCCCCTTCGGTCGATCGGTCACCTGGAGCGGGCAGAACCGCGACAGGCTGGGGGTGGGCTGGCTTTCCGCCTTGCGCGCGATGTGGCCGCAGACGCTCCTGGGTCTCGGTCTTGCCGCCGTCCTTTATGCGGCCGATCCGGTGGCGCTGCTGTGGGGCGTGCCCTTCGTCGCCGGCCTCTGCCTCTCCGTGCCGTTCACCGTCGTGACGGCGTCGGCCGCCTTCGGAAAGATGGTCGCGCGGGCCGGGCTCTTCGCGACGCCGGAGGAATCCATCCTGCCGCGTGTGCTGCGGGGGCTGATCCCGTTCGAGGCGCGGCCGTGGCGCGTGGTGGAGACGCGGCGGCCGTCGCCGCTGCTTCCCGCCGCAGTGCCGCTTGCCGCGGAAGTCGAGGCGGGTCGCCGTCGGTGACGCGCCTCTCGGCCGAAATCCGCGGCTGGTTCGGCATACTCAGGAGCCTTCGGGTCTATCACGGCGATCGCCGCCATCGCGACGGGCTGGAGCGGCTCTATGCGCCGCTCCTTCGAGACGGCGATCTCGCCTTCGATCTCGGGGCGCATGTCGGCGACAGGGTCCGCGTCCTGAGGCGGCTCGGCGCCCGGGTCGTCGCGGTCGAGCCGCAGCCACGGCCCGCGCGCCTGTTGCGTGCGATGTTCGGCCGCGACGCCGGCGTGACGATCGTCGAGGCTGCGGTGGACTCCTCCCCCGGCATCATCGAGTTGCGGATCAACGGCGCCAATCCCACCGTCTCCACCGTGTCGGAGAAGATGGTCACGGCAGCGGCGGGCCACGAACGCTGGCGCCGCGAGGTCTGGGACGAGACCGTTCGCGTCGAGGCGACGACGATCGACCGCCTGATCGTCGCCCACGGGGAACCCGCCTTCATCAAGATCGACGTGGAGGGGCTGGAGGACCGTGTGCTGGCCGGGTTGAACCGGCCGGTGAGGGTGCTTTCCTTCGAGTTCACGACGCTGCAGCGTGACGTGGCGCTCCGCAGTCTCGAACGAGCCGGAGAACTCGGCTACCGGCAGTTCAACCTGTCGCTGGGAGAATCCCACGAGATGACGATGGCTGAGCCCTGCACGCTGGATGCCATGCGCGACAGGCTGCTGGCGCTGCCGGACGCGGCGAATTCGGGCGACGTCTACTGCTTCTTCGACAGGAAGGGCTGAAGCCGTTCGCGGCTCAGCCGTCGAACAGCTGGTCGAGCAGGTGCCCGCCCCGCTTCGCCTTGGTCTGCAGATAGCCCCTGTTCTGCGAGTTCAGCGGCGCGAGAACGGGCGTGCGCGCAACCACCTCGATCCCGCAGGCCCGCAGATAGGCGACCTTCAGCGGATTGTTCGTCAAAAGGTCGATCCGGGTGATGTCGAGGCCCGACAGCATGGCGGCGGCCGTCTCGTAGCGGCGCTCGTCGGCGCCGAAGCCGAGCTCCGCGTCTGCATCGATCGTGTCCAGCCCGGCGCCCTGCAGCCCGTAGGCGCGCATCTTGGCGGCGATTCCCGTGCCGCGGCCCTCCTGATCGAGATAGATCAGCACGCCGCCGCCCATTTCCTCCAGCGCCTTGAGCGCACCCCGCAACTGGTCCCCGCAGTCGCATTTGAGCGAGCCGAAAAGGTCGCCGGTGATGCAGGACGAGTGAACCCGCACCGGCACCGGCCGACGCCGATCGGGTTCTCCGACGACGATCGCCACCTGGTCGCGCTGCGCCAGGCCGCCCCGGAAGATCACGAACTCCGCCGAGCCGACGTCCTTGAGCGGCACCTCCGTCCGCGCCACCACCTCGAAGCGGCCGAGTTCGGCGAGCGTTGCAGCGTCGAGGTCGCCGATCTCGAGCGAGACCGCATCGACGAAGGCCGGATGGCCCGCCCTGACCCTGCCGCAGACCACGGCCGGCAACAGCAGCGCCAGCCGGGCGGCGGAAGCGGCCTGTGCCTCGAGAGGACTGCCGGGACGCCAGTCGCCAAGCCGGAAGGCGCCGCGCAGGTAGCCGAGATGGCTGGCTTCGGCGAAGCCGACGCCGCGCAGCGGCACCAGCGCGCCTGTCGGTGCGTCGATCCCGAGTACGCCCGCCCGTGGTGCCGTGAGATAAAGTTCGTGACGATCCGCAAGGGCCGACGCGAATGCCTCGTAGGCAGGGCGGTCGGCGGTATCGAGTGCCAGGGCGGCGAGCGCCTCGCCGCCGTCGCCGCGGATCAGGACCGGCCGCCCGTAGCGCAGTTCCGCGGCCGCCCGCTCGCAGCGTATGGCCGCGCTCGAACCGGTGGCCGGCCGTGCCGCCGGGTTACGCGGTGCGGTGGTTATCGCATCGATCATCATTCTGCTCATGGCCCGTCCCGCCTGTGCTCACGCACGCATGATCTTGGGCCCGCCGGCGCAGATGCCCAGCGGTCCGAGGGAGAAACATCGTCTCGTATCCGGAAACGGCGAGGGGCGAGGTGCCGCGTTGACGCAGATGTGCAAAGCCACAGTTTCATCGCCACAGTCCCTGCGACCGTTCTGCCCTCACACCGGATTAGCCGTTGAACTACAGTCTTCTACGTCACCTCAGGACGATGCGCAGCGCCACGCGCCGGGATGTTTCCGCTCGTCCGGCGGCGCCCTGGCGCCGGGCTGGGGCAGGGTGCGGACGCCCATGACGACACTTTGTCGCGCTCTCTGGCTGGAAGATGGAGGCCGGGCCGCCCTCCGGGAGGAGAGGCTGCCGCCTGCCGCTGCGGACGCGGTGACCATCGAAAGCCGGTTCGGCGCCATCAGCCGCGGAACGGAATCGCTCGTCGCGTCGGGCCTCGTGCCCGAAAGCGAATACGAGCGCATGCGCGCGCCCTTCCAGGAGGGGCGCTTCCCCTTTCCGGTGAAATACGGCTACGCCGTCGTCGGCGAGCTGAGGGAAGGGCCGGCGGAGCGGATCGGCGAGACGGTGTTCTGCCTCTATCCGCACCAGGACCGCTTCACCGTGCCGGCCGGGGCCGCAATTCCGGTGCCGGCGTCGGTGCCGGCCGCGCGTGCGGTTCTTGCGGCCAACATGGAGACCGCCCTCAACATCGTCTGGGACGCGCGAATCGCGCCCGGAGATCGGGTCGCGGTGGTCGGCGGCGGCCTGGTCGGCATGCTGGTCGCCAGTCTCGCCGCCCGCATTCCGGCCTGCGCCGTCACCCTCATCGATCGCAACGGCGACCGGGAAGGAACTGCCGCCGCGCTCGGCTGCGCCTTTGCGGCCCCGGACGAAGCGCCCGGTGAATGCGATGTCGTGATTCACGCCTCGGCGAGCGAATCCGGCCTTGCCACGGCGCTCGGTTGCGCGGGCTTCGAGGCGCGGCTCGTCGAGGCGAGCTGGTACGGCGACCGACCGGTGACGGTGCCGCTCGGCGGCGCCTTCCACAGCCGCAGGCTGTCGATCGTGGCCTCGCAGGTCGGCCAGTTGCCGCCCGAGCGCCGCGCGCGCTGGGACTATCGCCGCCGCATGGCTGCGGCGCTCGACCTGCTCGCCGACGACCGCCTGGACGTGCTGATCTCCGGGGAGACGCGCTTTGCCGATCTCGCCGCCGCCTATGCCGGGATACTTTTCGACCCGGCGACGCTCTGCCATCGCATCCGATACGACTGACCCGAAAGGACCGCCCATGTTCGCCGTCGAAGTCCGCGACCACATGATGATCGCCCACAGCCTGCCGCGGCCGGTGTTCGGCCCGGCCCAGGGCATGCACGGCGCGACCTTCGTGGTCGACGCGGCTTTCTTCACCGAGGATATCGACGACGACGGGCTGGCGATCGACATCGGTCTCGCGACGCAGATCCTCGCCGAGACGCTGAAGCCGCTGAATTACCAGAATCTCGATGCGCTGGAGATCTTCGCCGGCAAGGTGACGACGACGGAGTTCCTGGCGCGACACATCTTCAAGGAGATCGCCGGGCGTATCGCGGCGGGCGCTCTCGGCACGGGCGGGCAGAAGGTGACGCGGCTGAAGGTCCAGCTGCACGAATCCCACGTCGCGCGAGCCTGGTACGAGGCCGATCTTTGACGCCACGGCTGGTCTTCGCCGTTCCGGGCGACATCGAGACCCGCAGCGGCGGCTACGGCTACGACCGGCGGATGATGGCGGAGCTCGCCGGCCTCGGCTGGGAGGTCACGCATCTGCCGCTGCCCGGCAGCTTCCCGGTCCCCGGCGCTGCCGATTTCGACCAGACGGCCGCGGTGTTCGCCGAAATTCCAGATGACGCGGTGGTCCTCGTCGACGGGCTCGCCTTCGGAGCGATGCCGGACATCGCCAGGGCCGAGGCGGGCCGGCTGAAGCTGGTGGCGCTGGTGCATCATCCCCTGGCGCTGGAGGCCGGCCTGCCCGAAGCGCAGCGCGAGAGCCTCGAGCGGTCGGAACGCACGGCACTCGCCTTCGCCGAAGCCGTCGTGGTCACCAGTCAGGCGACGGCGCGCGAGCTCGTCGCCCACTGGGGCGTCCCCGCCGAGCGCCTCACGGTGGCGCCGCCCGGCACCGACCCGGCATCGCAACCGGCTCGCGGTACCGGAAAGCCCCCGGTGATCCTCGCCGTCGGGACGCTGATCCCGCGCAAGGATCATGCGACGCTGGTCGCGGCCCTGTCCCGACTCGGCAATCACGACTGGCGCTGCCGCATCGTCGGCGGCACGGAGGCCGATCCGGCAACGACTGCGGTGCTGCGGGACCAGATCGCCGCGAGCGGCCTTGCCGATCGCTTCGAACTCGCCGGCGCCTTGGCCGACGTCGCGCCGGAATATCGGCGAGCCGACATCTTCGCGCTTGCCAGCCGCTACGAGGGCTACGGCATGGTCTTTGCCGAGGCGATGGCCAACGGCCTGCCGATCGTCGCCTGCCGGGCGGGAGCGGTCGGCGACGTCGTGCCGGAAGGGGCCGGCATCCTCGTCGCGCCGGGCGATGTCTCCGCGTTCGCCGGAGCGATCGAGGGGCTGCTCGCCGATCCGGCTCGGCGCGAAGCGATGGCGAGGGCCTCTTATGCCGCGGGCGCAGAACTGCCCTCGTGGCGCGCATCCGCGGCCGTTCTGGCCGGGGCCCTGGAAGGCGTGGCGCGATGAGCGGCTTCGAGGCACGCTGGCTCGACCTGAGGGAGCCGGCGGACGTGGCCGCGCGGGATGCCGGCCTTCTGGCGGCCGCCGCGGCCTATCTGGGCGCCACGCCGCATGCGCTCGCGGTCGATCTCGGTTGCGGCACCGGCTCGACGCTGCGAACTCTCGGGCCTCTGGTGCCCGGGCTGCGCTGGCGACTGGTCGACAACGATCCCGCTCTGCTGGCGGAGGCCGAGCGGCGGCGACCCGCGGGCAGCGCGGTCGAGACGGTGCTCGCCGATCTCGGCGACCTGGACGGGCTCCAACTGGCGCCGGCCCGGCTCGCCACCGCCTCGGCGCTTTTCGACCTCGCCTCGCGGGACTTCGTCGCCGGCCTTGCCGCGCGTCTGGCGCGCGAGGGCATCGGCCTCTATGCCGCGCTGAGCTACGACGGGACGATCCTCTTCGACGAGGCGCATCCGCAGGATCAGGCGGTCGTCGCGGCGTTCAACGCGCACCAGCGCGGCGACAAGGGCCTTGGCCCCGCCCTCGGCCCCGATGCCGGCGCCGTCCTGGCCGAGGAGCTCGGCCGGCAGGGCCTTCATGTCCGCACCGCGTCGAGCCCCTGGCGGCTGGGCAGCGCCATGGCAGAACTGCAGACGAGGTTCGTCGAGGGCATGGCGACCGCCGTGCGCGAGACCGGGATCATCCCGGACGCCGCGCTCACCGAATGGCTCGATGCACGCCGCGCGGCGGCAGACTCGAGCGGCTGCCGGGTCGGGCATCTCGACGTGCTGGCGCTGCCGCGCTAGCCGTCACGGCTACAGCATGCGCTGCAAGGTCGCGTCGCGGCGCAGCACATGATGCTGCAGGACGCCGCCGATATGCAGCGCGAACAGCGCGAGGATGCTCCAGCCGAGGAAGATGTGGATGCTCTTCAGGGTCTCGGCGGCGTCCGATCTGCCGATCGGGCTCCACACGGTGAAGAGGCCAAACCAGTCGAGGGGGAAGCCGAAGGCGTTCGTCGTGAGGAACCCGATCGCCGGCTGCGCGATCAGCGCGACGTAAAGGAGCGCATGCACCGTTTCCGCGACCCGCTCCTGCCAGAGCGGCAGCGGCGGTCGTGGCGGGGGCGGCCGCAGGAGCCGGACCGCGAACCGGGCCAGCATCAGCCAGAGGATCAGGAAGCCCAGCGATTCATGCAGCATGTAGAAGCTGAGCTTGGCGTCCTCGTTGATGAACTTGATCACCATGCCCAGCGGCCAGACCGCGATGAGCAGGACCGCGACCAGCCAGTGCAGGATGCGGGAAGGCACCGGATAGCGCCGGTCCTCGGGCAGATAGGCGTCTTCCGGCGGCATGGCGGGATCCTTTGCGCAAGGGCTCCGGGAGCTTATCCGCAGATGGCCCTGCCGCGAAGGGACGGTCGTCGCGGCCGCATCAGCGCCCTTGCGCCGCGTCGATCTCGGCGCCCGTCGGCATGGCGGACTGGGCGCCGACGCTGCAGCAGGCGAGGGAGCCCGCGACCGCCGCCCGTTCGGCCGCCTCGGGAACGGTGAGGCCGCTCGCCAGACCGCCCGCGAACACGCCGACGAACGTGTCGCCGGCGCCGGTCGTGTCGACCGCGGTAACTTGGTGCGCCGCGATCCGGCGGAGCAGCGCGGCCGGGTCGGCAACGATCGCGCCGTCGGCCCCCAGCGTGGCGATCACGACGACGCCGTGGCGCCCGGCAAGCGCGGCCGCGCGTTCCGCGGCACTCCCCGCCTTCAGGCGGGCGAGATCGGCTGCGGCGGCCAGTTCGGTCTCGTTCACGATGAGGCAGTCGCTCAGCGCCAGCAGCCGTTCGAGCGTCGGTGCATCGAGCCGGCGAGGCACCGGCGCCAGGTTGACGATCACCCGCCCGCCGCCCGCGCGGGCTCTCGCCGCCGCAGCGAGGTTCTCGGCGAGGGGGGTCTCCATCTGCAGGACGAGCACGCTGCCGGCGGCGAGCCGGACGTCGTCGAGGGCGGAGGCGGTGAGGCTGGCATTGGCGCCGCTGGCGACGGTGATGGCGTTCTCGCCGGTGGCGTCGATGCTGATGAAGGCGCAGCCGGTGCGGTCCGGCACCTTCCGGATGCCGGCGGTGTCGATGCCTTCGCCGGTAAGATTGTCGATCACCGCCGTGCCGAGCGCGTCCTCGCCGACGGCACCGACCATCACGACGCGGCCTTTGCCGCCGAGGGCGCGGGCCGCTGCGACCGCCTGGTTCGCGCCCTTGCCGCCGAAGAGCTGGTCGTAGCCGGGGGCCAGCACGGTCTCCCCCGGACGCGCGATCGTGTCGACGCGGCAGACGAGATCGACGTTCAGCGAGCCGAACACCAGCACCGATGCAGCACGGCCCTCCCGCATCACGCGTATCAGTCCGGGTGGCGGTGGATCGGGTCGATCCAGTAGACGGTCTCGGGCTTCTCGACCGGGTCGATGTCGGGGATGTTGACCACCACGGCCTCGTTGTCGGACCGCACCAGCACGCATTCGAGCGGCTCGCCGGGATCGGCGTTGATCTCCTGGTGCGGCACGTAAGGTGGCACGAAGATGAAGTCGCCGGGCCCTGCCTCGGCGACGAACTCCAGACGTTCGCCCCAGCGCATGCGGGCCTTGCCGCGCACGACGAAGATGACGCTCTCCAGCGCGCCGTGATGGTGGACGCCGGTCTTGGCGTCGGGCTCGATCGTCACCGTTCCCGCCCAGATCTTCTGGGCCCCGACGCGCGCGTGGTTGATCGCCGCCTGCCGGAACATGCCGGGGGTCTGCGCCGTGTTGGAGTCGAGCTGGTCGCCCTTGATGACGCGCACGCCGTCATGCTTCCAGCGCGGCTCTTCGGGTGTTGAATCAGTCATCGTCGCGTCCGCTGAACGTTGCGCCGGCAAGGCTAGCGCGCCGGCCGGCCGAGCGGAAGCCTCGCGTTGAGATGCGACCGGTTCAGGCCGCACAGGCGGCGCAGCGGCCGCGCAACTCGATCGTCGTCTTGGCGACCGCAAAATCGTTGTTTCGCGCCAACGTGTCCAGCCGGTGGATCGTCGCGTCGTCGGAGAGTTCGAGCACCTTGCCGCAATGTTCGCAGATGGCGAAGACGGCCGCGTCGTGTTCGCCATGGCCATGGTGGCAGGCGACGAAGGCGTTGAGGCTCTCCAGCCGGTGGACGAGCCCGATCTCGACCAGCTTGTCGAGCGCGCGATAGACCTGCAGCGGCGCGCGCAGGCCCTCCCCACGCAGATTGTCGAGGATCGTGTAGGCGCTGAGTGGACCGGGTGCGTCGCTCAGCGCAGTGTAGACCAGCGACTGATTGCGCGTCAGCTTGGGATGGTCGTGCGCCGCCGTCATGATCGAACCTCGCCCCGTGTCTTGCCGCGCAGCGCCATCGCCCGGCCGGCCAGCGGCGACAGGCTGATGAGGAACAGCAGCAGTGCCGCGACGACGATGGTCGGCCCGGTCGGCGTGTCCCACTGCAGCGAGCCGAGCAGGCCGGCGATCGCGGCGACGACGCCGAGCGACGCGGCCAGCGCCGCCATCCCCTCGGGGCTCATCGAGAAGCGCCGCGCCGCGGCGGCCGGGATGATCAGCAGCGCGGTGATCAGCAGCACGCCGACGATCTTCATTGCGATGGCGATCACCACGGCCATGAGTACCATGAAGATCAGATTGGCGCGCTCGGGGCGCACTCCTTCCGCGGCGGCGAGGTCGGCGTTGACGGTGGCGGCGAAGAGCGGCCGCCAGATCGCCGCCAGCACGGCGAGCACGAGGGTGCCGCCGCCATAGATGAGGGCGATGTCGGTGCGCGAGACGGCGAGGATGTCGCCAAACAGCAGCCCCATCAGGTCCACCCGGACCCAGGGCATGAAGGCGATCACCACGAGCCCCACGGCGAGCGCCGAGTGCGACAGCAGGCCGAGCAGCGAATCCGACGAGAGCGAGGCCCGCCGCTGCAGCCACAGCAGCGCGAGCGAGACGAAGGTCGCCACGGCGAACACGGCCAGCGTGATGTTGACCTGCAGCAGAAGGCCAAGCGCGACACCGAGCAGCGCGGCATGGGACAGCGTGTCCCCGAAATACGCCAGGCGCCGCCAGACGATGAAGCAGCCAAGCGGGCCGGCGACGAGCGCGACGCCGATCGCCGCGACGAAGGCCCGCGTCAGGAAACCGTCAAGCATGGGCGTCCTCCTCTCGCGGATGCGTCGGGGCCGGCTCCGCGCCGTGAACGTGCCCCGCGTGGTCGTGCGGCGCGCCCTGGGCGCAATGGTCGGTCACGCTGCCGTCGGCCTGCCGCACCCGCCCGTCCGGCAGATGCGTGTGGTCGTGGTGGTGGCGGTAGAGCGCCAAAGCGTCCGCCGTCCGGTCGCCGAACAGCCGGCGATATTCGTCGCTCGCGGCGACCACGCTCGGCGCGCCCTGGCAGCAGATATGGCCGTTGAGGCAGATCACCCGGTCGGTCGCCGCCATCACCACGTGCAGATCGTGCGAGATCAGCAGGATGCCGCAGCCGAGCCTGTCGCGGATTTCCACGATCAGCTCGTAGAGCGCGATCTCGCCGGAGAAGTCGACGCCCTGTACCGGCTCGTCGAGGACGAGCAGGCCCGGCTTTCGCGCGATCGCCCGTGCCAGCATGGCGCGCTGGAACTCGCCGCCGGAAAGCTCGCGCACTTCCGCGCGGCGCAGATGTGCGATGCCGGTGCTGGCGAGCGCCGCCGCGACCTCGTCCGGCGTCAGCCGGTTGGTCAGCTGCATGAAGCGCTCGACGGTCAGCGGCATCGTCCAGTCCACCGACACTTTCTGCGGCACGTAGCCGACCCGAAGGTCCGCCGCACGATGCGCCGTGCCCTCTGCCGGCTGCCAGATGCCGAGCGCCATCTTCGCGGTGGTCGACTTGCCGGAACCGTTCGGCCCGATCAGCGTGACGATCTCGCCGGGCCGCACCTCGAGGTCCACGCCGCGCACGAGCCAGCGGCCGGAGCGCTCCATGCCGGCGCCGGCAAGCGATACGAGAGGAGAGGGAGACGTCATCGAAAGCGGAACCTGGCTGACGCGATGGGGTGCTTGAGCTTTCCTATCTCATACGTTATAGCGTTACGCAACTTTGTTACGTCATAACAAAACAAACGCTTGGAGCCCCGCATGACCCGTCTCGCCGCCTTCTCGACCTCGATGTTGCTAGCCACGGCGGGCTTCGCCGCGGCTGCGCCGAACGTGGTCGTCTCGATCAAGCCGCTGCATTCGCTCGTCGCCTCGGTGATGGAAGGGGTCGCGGAGCCCTCGCTGATCGTCGACGGTGCCGGCTCGCCGCACAGCTACGCCCTGCGGCCCTCGCAGGCCGCCGCTCTGGAAGAGGCCGACGTGATCTTCTGGATGGGGCACGAGCTGGAGACCTTCCTGGAGCGCCCGATCGAGACGATCGGCAGCGGCGCCACCGCCGTGTCGCTGATCGACGCGCCCGGCCTCAAGCTTCTGCCGTTCCGCGAGGGCGGCGCGTTCGAGGGGCATGATCACGCGCACGAGGAGCACGAAAAAGAGGCCGAAGCTGCCGGCAAGCCCCATGATCAAGCGCATGAGGAAGCGGCTTCCGAAGGCGGCCACGATCACGCACAGGAAGAGGCCGCCGCCGCCGCGTCGCACAATCACGGCCACGAGGCCGCAGAAGGCGAGCATCACGACCACGGCGCGTTCGACCCGCATGTCTGGCTCGATCCGCAGAACGCCAGGGCCCTTGCCTCGGCCATCGAAAAGGCCCTCTCGGCCGCCGACCCGGAGAATGCCGAACGCTATGCTGCCAACACGGCCGTGCTGGACCAGCGGCTCGACGAACTGACGACGCAGGTCGATGCCGGACTCGAGCCCGTGAAGGATCGCGGCTTCATCGTCTTCCATGACGGCTACCATTATTTCGAGAACCGCTTCGGGCTCGAGGCCGCCGGCTCCATCACCGTCAACCCGGAGACCCCTCCGGGAGCCGAGCGCGTGACGGAGATCCAGGCGCGGGTTCGCGAGCTGGGAGCGACCTGCGTGTTTGCCGAGCCGCAGTTCGAGCCGCGCATCATCTCGGTCGTTACCGAAGGCACCGACGCCCGCACCGGCACGCTCGACCCGCTGGGTGCCGAGATCGCGGACGGGCCGGAGCTCTACTTCGAGCTGATCGAGGCGATGGCGGCTTCGATGCGCGACTGCCTCGCCGAGCCGAGCTGATCTTTTCGCCGCACATCGCGGTCTTCCGCCCGGTGCCGGGCCAGGATCACGCCACCGCGCCCCCGTGTGGCGGCCATTGAGCCGCCACGCCTCCTCGCGCTAAAGCCCTTCCACACCGTCGGCCGGACGACGAGGACCGCGATCTTTCGTGGTGATCCGGCGGGAGCGTGGAGGGGACGAAGATGGGCGACGATCGGACGATCGAGGAATTCGACTACATCGTCGCGGGGGCCGGGTCGGCGGGCTGCGTGCTCGCCAACCGCCTGTCGGCCGACCCGCGCAACCGGGTCCTGCTGCTGGAGGGCGGCGGCAAGGATAACTGGATCTGGTTCCACATCCCGGTCGGCTATCTCTTCGCGATCGGCAATCCGCGCTCCGACTGGATGTTCCGGACGGTCCCGCAAGAAGGGCTGAACGGCCGCGCGCTCGCCTATCCGCGGGGCAAGACGCTCGGCGGCTCCTCGGCGATCAACGCGATGATCTACATGCGCGGCCAGGCCGCCGACTACGATCACTGGCGCCAGCTCGGGCTCGCCGGCTGGGGCTGGGACGACGTCCTGCCGGTGTTCAAGGACATCGAGGACCATACCGACGGCGAAAGCGCCTTCCACGGCGCCGGGGGCGAATGGCGGGTCGAGCATCCGCGCATCCGCTGGGAGGTCCTCGATCGGGTTCGCGATGCGGCAGAGGCGGCGGGCGTTCCCAAGATCGCCGACTTCAACACCGGCGACAACGAAGGCTCGTCGTATTTCCAGGTTAACCAGAAGGGCGGCCGGCGCTGGAGCGCGGCGCGCGGCTTCCTGAAGCCCGCGCTCGGGCGCCCGAACCTGAAGGTCGTCACCGGCGTGCTCATCGAGAAGGTCGTGCTGGAGGGCGGCCGGGCGGTGGCGGTCCACTACCGCAAGGACGGCGAGGCGATCGAGGCGCGGGCGAGGGCCGAGATCGTGCTGTCGGCCGGGGCCGCCGGCTCGCCGCTGATCCTCGAACGTTCCGGCATCGGCGACGGCGAGCGCCTGCGCACCCATGGCCTCGAATGCCGGCACCATCTGCCGGGCGTGGGCGAGAACCTGCAGGACCATCTGCAGATCCGGCCGATCTACAAGGTCCACGGCATCAGGACGCTGAACTCGGAATACGCCAACCTCTTCCGCAGGGCGATGATGGGCGTCGACTACGCGCTGCGCCGCCGCGGGCCGCTGACCATGGCGCCGAGCCAGGTCGGGGCGTTCATGAAATCCGGCCCGCGCTATGCCACGGCCAATCTGGAGTTCCACTTCCAGCCGCTGTCGCTCGACGATTGGGGCGCCGGCCTGCACAAATTCTCCGCCTTCACCGCGAGTGTCTGCAATTTGCGGCCGACGAGCCGCGGGCGCATCCACATGTCGGGTCCGAACTTCGATCACCCGCCAGAGATCGATCCGAACTATCTCGCCACCGACGAGGACCGCGAGGTGGCGGTGGAGAGTCTGGAATGGGCCCGCCGCATCGTCGCGCAGGCGCCGCTCGCCCGCTACCGACCGGAGGAATACAAGCCCGGCGCGCATGTCGCGTCGAAGGAGGAGATGCTGGTGGCGGCCGGGGATCTCGGGACGACGATCTTCCATCCCGTCGGCACGGCGAAGATGGGGACCGACAGCGATCCCATGGCGGTGCTCGACGAGCGGTTGCGGGTGCGCGGGATAGCCGGCCTGCGCGTCGCCGACGCTTCCGCGATGCCGACCATCACGTCCGGCAACACCAACTCGCCGACGATCATGATCGCGGAAAAGGCGGCGCGGATGATGCTGGAGGATGCCAAAGCCGGCTGAGACGTCCGGACCACGCCGCCGGCCTCCGGCCGCTGCCCCCGATGGCCGGCGGCCGCGGTCCGAGGGCCGCCCGCATCACGGTCGGAGACATTCATTCTCGCGTCATGAACCTGTTGCGCGGCTGTCCTCCTTGCGGGCTATCCGACCCGCGAGCGCCAACAAGACGCCGTAGCCCCTGAGGAATGCGGCCGCGGCGGCGCAGCGGTCTTGAAGCGTCGCATGCTCGGCCGCCACTGCCTCAGCGCGGGCGAGTGACGTTTCTCCGGGCAAATGCCTTGAATATAGGCAGCCGCGTGCTCATATTCCGGGCAGCAGGACGACCTGTCACTGATCATCCAGAATGTCCGGGACGGCTCGGCGTACATCGCAGGGGCTGACCATGGCCTGGATTTTGCTCGTTTGCGCGGGGTTCCTCGAAGTCGTCTGGGCGTTCTCCATGAAGCGTTCGGAGGGCTTCACGCTTCTCGTGCCGACCGCGATCACGCTCGTGGTGATGGCGGCAAGCTTTCTGCTGCTGTCGCTGTCGATGAAGACGCTGCCGCTGGGCACGGCCTACACGATCTGGACGGGAATCGGGGCGCTCGGGGCGTTCCTCGTCGGCATCGTCCTGCTCGGCGAGGCCGTAACGCCGATGCGCCTGATGGCCGCCGCCCTGATCCTCCTCGGACTGGTGATGATGAAGCTGTCCAGCCACGCCTAGGCTGGGGGAGCCGGCGCCGCTGCGCCGCCTGCCGACCGGCCGCGGCGGGTTGCCTTCCCGGGGGGCGCAAACATCCGTGATCGTGTGGCACGGCGGGAGAAATCCGCTAGCTGCATCGGCCTTGTCAGGAAGGACGATGAATGCTCAACCGCCGCGACATGGTAACGCTGCTCGGCATGCTCCCTTTTTTCGCCGCAACCTCCGAAGCCTCCGCCCGCGGGCAAACCACACGGCCGGTCCCGATCAGCGACCATTTCGACGGAGAGCGCTTCTTCAATCCGGGCGGAACCCCGCCGAAAGGTCTCGGCGACCTGCTGCGCTGGAAGCTCGGCGGCGACAAGACGGAATGGCCCGACGGCTACCCCAGCCCCTTTCCCCTCGATCGCCCGCCGACCCAGGTCGAGGCGGGTCTGCGTGTCGTTCTCGTCGGCCATTCCAGCTTCCTGATCCAGGGCGGGGGGCTCAACATCCTGGTCGATCCGGTCTGGTCCGATAGGGCCAGCCCCGTTTCCTTCGCCGGACCGCGCCGCAAGAACGCGCCGGGCATCGCGTTCGACGACCTGCCGCGGATCGATATCGTGCTCGTCAGCCACAATCACTACGACCATCTGGACCGGGCGACGCTTCTGCGTCTGTGGGAGCGCGACGCGCCGGTCTTCGTGACGCCGCTCGGCAATGACGGCGTCATTCGCGGCGGCGACCGCCAGATGACGATCGCGACGGCCGACTGGGGCGATCTGGTGCCGCTGGGCAAGGGGGCGACGGTGCGGCTGGAGCCGGCGCGACACTGGTCGACGCGAGGCCCGGGGAGCCGCAACCGCGCGCTCTGGAGCGCCTTCACGCTGAAGCTGGCGGACAAGACGCTCTATTATGCCGGCGACACCGGCTTCGGCGACGGCAGCCAGTTCCGGCGCGCCGCCGCCAACGCCGGGGGCATCGACCTCGCGCTGCTGCCCATCGGCGCATATGCGCCGCGCTGGTTCATGAAGGACCAGCACATCAACCCGGAGGAGGCGGTGCGGGCTTTCGAGATCCTGGGCGCTGCAGAGGCGCTCGGCTGCCATTGGGGCACGTTCCAGCTGACCGACGAGGCCGTCGACGCGCCGGCACGGGAGCTGGCGGTAGCGCTGCAGTTCCGGGGGATCTCGCCCAAGCGCTTCGTCGCGGCCCATCCCGGCCAGGTCTGGACGAGCGCATAGCGGGCGCGCCGTGCCGGGCGCTCTTCCATGCCACCCGAAGGGTGCGGCCGGCGGCAAAGCTGCCGGCTACGATCGCCGACCGGACCGCCCGCAGGGCCACATTTGCCCCGCGCGTGGCCGATCTTCGCCTCAGACGGCGCAGATCTCGGCCTCGGCGGTCGCGGCATCCTGCCGGCCCGGCCAGGATCCCATGAACTGCCTGACCACCCTTTGGAGCTGCTCGGGTCTGGCGCCGCCATTCGCCTGCACGACGAGACCGTTGGCGACGGTGATCACGTAGCGGCCGAGGCTGTCCGTATCGGTGTCGGGCGGCAGATCGCCTTCGGCCTTCCAGCGCTCCAGCCGCTCGCAGAGCCGCTTCAGATTGGACTTCCGGCGCGACAGGAGATCGTCCTTGACCGAGTCTCCGTCCGGACTGCAGACCAGCGCTCCCTGCACCATCAGACATCCGCGCGGCGTTCCATCGGGTGCTTCGGCTCCCGTGAACATCATCAGGAAGCCTTCGATGGCCCGCCGGGACGAGGACTGGCTGAGGATCTCGTCGAGATAGACCAGGCGCCGCCCGGCGTAGCGATCGACCGCCTTCCTGAACAACTCTTCCTTGTTGCCGAAGGCGGCGTAGAGGCTGGGCTTGGTGATGCCCATGGCGTCGACGAGGTCGGCCAGCGACGTTCCTTCGTAACCCTGCTGCCAGAACAGCAGGATCGCCTTGTCGAGGGCCTCGTCGACATCGAATTCCCTCGGCCGTCCCTTGGCCATTTCGGCTCCTCCCGGAAGCATGCTTGTTGTTTTATATATACCGTTACATGTGTAATCCTCCTTTATTTTCAACGAGCCTGCGGGCCGGCAGCGCGTGACCGTCAGGCGTTCAGCGACCGGGCGTCACCGATGCACCGTCGGCGCTTCGTCCATGGGTGTTTCCAGAGCCCGGACCAGCGGCCGATCGCCGGTGAGCTTGCGCACCAGCACGTAGAAGACCGGCGTCAGGAAGATGCCGAAAATCGTGACTCCCAGCATTCCGGCGAAAACCGCGACGCCCATGGCCGCGCGCATCTCGGCGCCCGGACCGGTCGACAGCACCAGCGGCACCACGCCCATGATGAAGGCGATCGAGGTCATCAGAATGGGCCGCAGCCGCAGCCGGCTCGCCTCGACCGCGGCCTTCCGGGTCTCCATGCCGGAAATCTCGAGGTCGCGCGCGAACTCGACGATCAGGATCGCATTCTTGGCGGCGAGGCCGACCAGGACGATGAAGCCGATCTGGGTGAAGATGTTGTTGTCGCCCTGGTCGAGCCAGACGCCGACCAGTGCCGCGAGGATGCCGGTCGGCACGATCATGATGATCGCGAAGGGCAGGGTCAGGCTCTCGTACTGCGCCGCGAGCACCAGGAAGACGAGGAGCAGGGCCAGCGGGAAGACGATCAGACCGGAATTGCCGGCGATGATCTGCTGATAGGTCAGGTCCGTCCACTCGAAGCCGATACCCCGCGGCAGCGTCTCGGCCGCGACGCGTTCGATCGCTTCCTGCGCCTCGCCGGAAGAATAGCCCGGCGCCGGGCCGCCATTGATGTCGGCAGCGAGAAACCCGTTGTAGCGGCTTGCAAGCTCCGGCCCGGCCGACGGCTTCACCGTCAAGAGCGCCGACAGCGGCACCATCGCGCCGTTCGACGAGCGCACCCTCAGCCGGGCGATGTCGTCGGGGTCGCTCCGGTTGCCGGCGTCGGCCTGGACCCGCACCGAGTAGGTGCGGCCGAAAGCGTTGAAATCGTTCACATAGAGCGAGCCGAGATAGATCTGCAGCGTGTTGAAGACATCCGTCACCGAGACGCCCAGCTGATGCGCCTTGGTGCGGTCGAGATCGACAAAGAGCTGCGGAACGTTGATCCGGTAGCTCGAAAACATGCCGGCAAGCTCCGGGGTCGCGCGCGCCTTCGCCAGGAAGGCGTTCGTCGCCTCGTCCAGGGCCTCGTAGCCGAGGCCGGCGCGGTCCTGGAGCTGAAGCTTGAAGCCGCCGATCGTGCCGAGGCCCTGGACCGGCGGCGGCGGGAACATGGCGATGGTCGCCTCGCGGATGGCCGCGTATTTCTGGTTCAGGGAACCCGCGATGGCACCGCCCGGCAGGTCCTCGCGTTCCTCGAACGGGGTTTCGGTGACGAATACGACGCCGGCGCTGGGGCTGTTGGTGAAGCCGTTGATCGACAGGCCGGGAAAGGCGACGGTGCTGCTGGCGCCCGGCTCGTCGAGCGCGATGTCGCTCATCTGCCGGATGACGTCTTCGGTCCTGTCGAGGCTGGCGCCGTCGGGCAACTGGGCGAAGCCGACGAGATAGCCCTTGTCCTGCGCCGGCACGAAGCCGCCGGGCACCTGGTTGAACATGAACGCCGTCGCGGCGACGAGAAGAAGATAGACGCCCATGACGAGCGTCTTTCTCGAGAGCAGGCCGGAGACGGCACTGCCATAGGCGCGCGAGCCCGAGCCGAAGACCCGGTTGAAGCCGCGGAAGAACCACCCGAAGACTCTGTCCATGGTCCGCGTCAGGAGATCCTTCGGGGCGTCGTGGCCCTTCGGGAGAAGCGCTGCGAGGGCCGGAGAGAGCGTCAGCGAATTGACCGCGGAGATGACGGTCGAGATGGCGATCGTCACCGCGAACTGCCGGTAGAACTGACCGGTGAGGCCGGAGATGAAGGCGAGGGGTACGAAGACGGCGACGAGAACCAGCGCGATCGCGATGATCGGGCCGGAGACTTCGCGCATCGCCTTGTAGGTCGCCGCCCGGGGCGAGAGCCCTTCCTCGATGTTGCGCTCGACATTCTCGACGACGACGATCGCATCGTCCACGACGATGCCGATCGCCAGCACCAGCCCGAAAAGGCTGAGCGCGTTGATCGAGAAGCCGAGCACGTAGAGCGCGCCGAACGTGCCGATGATCGACACCGGGACCGCGATCAGGGGGATGATCGACGCGCGCCAGGTCTGCAGGAAGATGATGACGACGAGCACGACCAGCACGACCGCCTCGAGCAGCGTGTGCACCACGGCCTCGATGGAGGCGCGCACGAACTGCGTCGTGTCGTAGACGACCTCGTACTTCACACCCTGCGGCATGTTCGCCTGCAGCTCGTCCATCGTCGCGCGGATCGCGTCGGAGACGGCGATGGCATTGGAGCCGGGCGACTGGAAGATCGGCAAGGCGACGGCCGGCTCGCTGCTGAGCAGCGAGCGCAGGGAATAGTCCGAAACGCCGAGTTCGACCCGTGCGACGTCGCGCAGCCGGACGACGCCGCCGTTCGGTGCGGTCTTGACGATGATGTCGCCGAAGGCCTCGGGCGTGTTCAGCCGGCCTTGCGCGTTGACGGAAAGCTGCAGCTCGACGCCGCCATGGGTCGGCGGCGCACCGATCTGGCCGGCGGCCGCCTGGACGTTCTGCTCGCGGATCGCGGCCACGACGTCGCTGGCGGACAGGCCCTCTTCCGCGACCTTCTGCGGATCGAGCCAGACCCGCATGGCGTAGTCGCCGGAGCCGAACACCTGGACGTCGCCGACGCCGGCGATCTGTGCCAGCCTGTCCCTGACGTTGATCACCGCGTAATTGCGCAGATACTTGGTGTCGTAGCGCCCGTCCGGCGAGACGAGATGCACCACCATCATCAGGTCCGGCGAACTCTTGGTGGTGCTGATGCCGAGCGAGCGGACCTCTTCCGGCAGTCGGGGCAGGGCCTGGCTGACGCGGTTCTGGACGAGCTGCTGGGCCTGGTCCGGGTCGGTCCCGAGCTCAAAGGTCACCGTCAGGGTCAGTGCGCCGTCGGCCGTCGCCTGGCTGGCCATGTAGAGCATGCCCTCGACGCCGTTGATCTCTTCCTCGATCGGTGTCGCGACGGTCTCGGCGATGACCTTCGGATTGGCGCCGGGATATTGCGCGCGCACCACGACCGAAGGCGGCACGACCTCGGGATACTCGGAGATCGGCAGGGCCTGCATGCCCAGGAGGCCGCAGATCAGGATGAGCACCGACAACACGCCGGCAAACACCGGGCGATCGATGAAGAAGTTCGAGATGTTCATCGGGGTCTCTCCGGTCGCCGGCGAGGGCGTGGCGGTGACGGAACGCCCGGCGCCCGAGAGGGGTGTCGACGGTGCGGATCCGGGAATGTCTGGTGCGACGGCCCGGCCGGGGGGCAAGCCGGGCCGCCGCGTCCGTCGCGGGCCTATTTGGCGGAGGCCAGCGCAACGGGTTCGGGGTCCACGAGCGTTCCCGGCATCAGGGACTGGATGCCCTCGACGACGATCTGCTCGCCGGGCTCGAGGCCATCCGCGACCACGCGCAGGCCGTCGAGCGAGGCACCGAGCTGGACGGGGCGGTACTCGATCTTGCTGTCCTTGCCGACGACCAGCACGTAGCGGCGATCCTGGTCCGTGCCGACCGCGCGCTCGCTGATCAGCAGCCGGTTCTCAGGTCTCGGCTGTCCGAGGCGGATGCGCACGAACTCGCCGGGAATGAGAGCACCCTTCGGATTGTCCAGCGAGGCGCGCATGCGCAAGGTGCCGCTCCGGGGATCGACCTCGTTGCCGATGAGCTGGACATGGCCGCGCACGGCCGCCTGCGTCCCCTCGGAGTTGAATCGCTGCACCTCGACCGGGATGTCGCCATAGGCGGGCAGCGGGCCAGCCTGATCGGGCAGCGCGGACAGGATATCCGCGACATCGCCGGCGCCGACCTCGAACGCGGCATAGACCGGATCGACCGAGACCACCGTGGTGAGAATGGCGGAGGAGAGACCCGCCGCCACGAGGTTGCCGGCCGTCACCTGGATCTGGCCGACCCGCCCGTCGATCGGCGCCAGAACCTCGGTATAGCCGAGGTCGAGTTCGGCGGTGCTGAGCGCGGCCTTTGCCGCATCGGCGTTGGCGACCGCCTGGTCGTAGGCGCTGGAGCGCTCGTCGAGCGTGCTCTGCGATACGGTGCGGGAGGTCACGAGCTGTTCGGCGCGGCTGACTTCGAGCGCCGCCAGGCGAACTTGCGCCTCGGCCGCCTCGACATCGGCGCGAGCCCGGGCGACCGCCGCCTCGTAGGGTGCAGGGTCTATCGTCGCGATGCGATCGCCCTTCTTCACGAGCGCGCCCTCGCGGAAATGAAACGCCTGGATGGCGCCGCCGACGCGGGGGCGCACCTCGACGCGGTCGACCGCTTCCAGCCGTCCGGAATAGTCCCGCCAAAGCGTCACCGGACGGGGGTTCACCGCTGCGACCGCGACCTTGACCGCCTGGGGAGCCGGGGCTGCCGCTTCGCCGGCCGCGCCGCCGCCTGTGTCGTTCAGGGCCGCGGTGGTTGCTCCCGCCGCGATGGCGATGGCCAGGCTGGCGCTCCAGAAGAGCCGCCGAAGGACTGTCTGCGTCATGGGAACCTCGGGCGAAGGATGATGGGACACGGGAGCGGCTGGCGGGGTTCGGCCGGACGGGCCGCTCGGGGAGATTCGGAGTCGTGAAGCGTCGTGTTCTCAGGTGCCGGATGGCCGGCTGGGACTCCGCCGAGCGATGGCGAGCACCGTGACGCATCGCGCCGCCCGGGCGCGGGCTTGTTTCCACGCCCGGGCGGACCTGCTGTGTCAGAAGCCGGCTGCGCCGCTGCGGCGCTGTATGTCGGCCCGGGCTGCTTCTTCCCCGCGCTTGCGGGCGAACTCCGAGCCCGGGACCTTTGCCGCGGTCCGCTTGGCTGTCGGATAGCCGAAAATGGTGGCGGTCGGAGCCGCAGGGCGGGCGGCGGTGTCCGGATAACCGGCCGCAACCCGCTGGCGCTCGACAAAGCCGCTGGCGCGGCTGGTCGCGTCGGAACCGGGCACGTACTGCGCGGAAGCCAGGGACGTCCCGAAGAGGACGAGGGCGGCGGCGCTGGTCGTGAGAAGACGGATCATGATCTTGTCCTTGAAGTAGCGCTGCTCGAGGGCCGATCGTCTCGGAGGAAGCCTCGGGCAGCCGGATCGGTGCAATATGTACCGATTGGTAGCGAGCAGATGGAGGAGGCCGCGGACCAGTTCAAGGACTTCCGTACCGATCGGAATAAAAAAGTTTGGCGATTGCTGCGGCTATGGCCTGCTGTGGCTGAACCGCCCAACCGCGCCTCCGCCGTCGGTCGCCTTGGCATAGGCCCGGCGTGGGGTCGGCCGCAGGAACCGGACCCGGGGATAGGCCTTTGGGCGGGTTTGGCAGGGTATGAGCGAGATGAAGCGCGGTGGCGGCAGGGCTGCTGACCATCGCCTGACGGGCTGATCGTCCCTATCCTCCCGCCGGGAATCGGGCTGAGGCCGCTACGCTACCGCTTGCACCCTGCGGAAATGACCCAGCATGAAGCGAGCCCGAAACCGCCCACCCGAAGGCAAATTGAACGCGAAACGACGTCCGTCGCCATCTGCTCCCGGCCCGACAGGCAGGCAGCGCATGATGCGAAGGACGGACTCATTCATCGGAAATGAAATGGCGCGCCCGAAAGGATTCGAACCTCTGACCCCCAGATTCGTAGTCTGGTGCTCTATCCAGCTGAGCTACGGGCGCACGCGGCAGTCGCTTCAAGGAAGCGTCTCGTGCCGGTGCCGGGCTAACTAGCCGCTCGGGCG
>DASYHY010000175.1:0-10151 GCA_036252795.1 Aurantimonas sp.
CGTCCGACACGGCAGCGCGTGGCGCTCTGCAACCTGATGTTCGGCGCCGGTGACCGCCATCTGTCGGCCGAGGAACTCTATGCCGAGGCGCACAAGGCCGGCGAGCCGGTTTCGCTCGCCACGGTCTACAACACGCTGCACCAGTTCACCGATGCGGGCCTCGTGCGGCCGCTCTCCGCCGAGGGCCAGCGCACCTATTTCGACACCAATACCGACGACCATCACCATTTCTTCGTCGAGGACGACAGCTCGATGATCGACATCCCTGATGGCAGCCTGCGGTTCGATCACCTGCCGGAGCCGCCGGAAGGCATGGAGATCGTCAATGTCGACGTGGTCGTGCGGCTGCGCCGCAAGACGCCGGCCGTCGCGGCCGAAACGACGGAGGCCGCCACGGCCGACTGAGACGCGACCCACACCCGTCGTCCCGATTTGCAGAAGGCCCGGCTCGCCAAGCGATCCGGGCCTTTCTCGTGAAGCGGGAGGCTGCTCTTGCGGGCGGGCCGCTACTGGAAGCTCTCGTCGGGATAGACGCCCCAGATCTCCTGCTGGCGCACGAAGCCCTTGCGGTCCATGACGGCCAGACGGCACCAGCCGGAGGCGCATTCGGTCACCGGCGCCACGACGCCCGGCTCCAGGCGTGCGGTCAGCGGCGCGTCCGTGGCCGGATTGGCATGAACGTCGATCATCGTCGCCTTGCCCTTCAGCCAGGGAGCCGCAATGGAGGTGCGCTCGCCCGACAGAAGCGAATGGTAGACCCAGCCCTCGGTGCCCTCGGAATCGCGGATCCGCCGCCAGAGCTCATACTCCTGGACGACCTCCACCGGCAGGCCGGGCTTGAGATAGAGCCAGCTGACCGGATAGTCGCGTCCCGGCCCGATGCGCAGATTCACCCGCGCCGCCTTGAGACTGACATAGCGCGGCAGCGGCAGCTTCGAGACCGGGCCGAGCTCGACGGCGAGAACCGGAGCGGACGGCGCCAGCGCACCGGTCGAGAGCACGGCGGCACCGACCAGGGCAAGCAGCGAACGGCGAAGAAGGGCGACCAGCATGGCGATACTCCGATGGACCCGGGCCCTGCGGGAGCAGGACGCTCTGCGCCGCGAGGCCGATCGGGCGCCGGGAAACACTTTGTTTTGGGCGCTCCGGCTTGCTAGGAGGGGCGCTCGGCTCTTCCAGCGATACTTGCCGGTTTCGGTTAACAACGTCTTGATTGCAAAGGATTGCGGCTGATGACGATGCGCGAAAAGCCGCTCGTGATCCTCACGCGCAAGCTGCCTGCCCCGATCGAGGCACGCATGGGCGAGCTGTTCGACACGCGGGTGAACGAGACCGACCGGCCGCTCGAACAGCCCGAACTCGTCGCCGCCGTGCGGGAGGCGGACGTCCTCGTGCCGACGGTCAGCGACCGCATCGACCGGGCGGTGATCGAGCAGGCCGGCCCGCGCCTGAAGCTGATCGCCAATTACGGCAACGGCGTCGACAACATTGACGTCGAGGCGGCGCTTGCTCGCCATCTCTTCGTGACCAACACGCCCAACGTCCTCAACGAGGACACCGCCGACATGACGATGGCGCTGATCCTGGCGGTGCCCCGCCGACTGGTCGAGGGGGGCATGCGACTCGTCTCGGGCGAGGGCTGGCCCGGCTGGTCGCCGACCTGGATGCTCGGGCGGCGGATCTGGGGCAAGAAGCTCGGGATCCTCGGCATGGGCCGGATCGGCACGGCGGTGGCGCGTCGGGCGAAGGCCTTCGGCCTCGAGATCCACTATCACAACCGCCGGCGCGTCAGCCCGAAGACCGAGGCCGAACTCGGCGCGACCTACTGGGAGAGCCTGGACCAGATGCTCGCCCGCATGGACATCGTATCGGTCAACTGCCCCTCGACGCCCGCGACGTTTCACCTGCTGTCGGCGCGACGCCTGGCGCTGATCCAGCCGCACGCCTTCATCGTCAACACCGCGCGCGGCGAGATCATCGACGAGAAGGCGCTCGTGCGCCTCCTGGAGGAGAACCGCATCGCCGGCGCCGGCCTCGACGTCTTCGAGGAAGAGCCGGCGATCGACCGGCGCCTGCTGCGCCTTGCCGAGCAGAACCGGGTGGTGCTTCTGCCGCATCTGGGATCGGCGACCATCGAGGCGCGCATCGACATGGGCGAGAAGGTCATCATCAACATCCGCACGCTGATGGACGGCCACCGGCCGCCCGACCGGATCCTGCCCGGCGGCTACTGAGCACCGTCCGGGAGCGTGGTTGCGTCAGCTTCCGGCCGGCCGCTCAGCCCTGCCGGGCGCGCCGGTAGCGGATCGTCTCGATGCGCATCGTCAGGAGGTCGACCATCAGGAGCCGCCCGACCAAGGGTTCGCCGATGCCGCAGACCAGCTTGACCGCCTCGCTCGTCGCGAGCGTGCCGAGCACGCCGGCGGTGACCCCCAGGATCCCCGCTTCGGCGCAGGACGGCACCAGCCCCGCCGGCGGCGGCTCCGGAAAGAGGTCGCGATAACCGGGCAAACGGGTCCCGTCGGGGCTCGTCTCGTAGGGCTTGAGGACGGTGAGGGAACCCGAGAAGCGGTTGACCGCGGCCGTCACCAGCGGCCGCTGCGCCTCTGCACAGAGGTCGGCCATGGCGTAGCGCGTGGCGAAATTGTCCGAGCCGTCGATGACGAGATCGTAGGAAGCGACGATCGCCGCGCCGTTCGCCGGGTCGATGCGCAGAGCGTGCGGCACGACACGCACATGCGGATTGAGCGCGGCGACGGCGTCGGCGGCGCTGTCGAGCTTGGACCGCCCGACGTCTTCCGTACGGTGCAGGACCTGGCGCTGGAGATTCGATAGCGACACCGTGTCGTCGTCGACGATCCCGATCGTGCCCACCCCTGCCGCCGCGAGATAGAGCACCGCCGGCGAGCCGAGGCCACCGGCGCCGATCACCAGCACGCGTGCCCGCTTCAGCTTCTGCTGGCCGGCGCCCCCGACCTCCGGCAGCACGATATGCCGGGCGTAGCGCTCGAGCTCGCGGTGGTCGAGCAAAGTGTCGTTCATCTCACCCCTCCGCGGCCGGCGATCCGGGCGGCCCGACGGTGCCGGCATCCACTTCCAGCATCTGGGCGCGATCGGCCAAGGCGTCAAACAGCCCGGCATCCGTGCCGGTCATGAAGGCCTGGACGCCGAGATCGTCGATCAGGTCGAACAGGGCCGCCCGGCGGCCCGGATCCAGATGCGCGGCGATCTCGTCGAGAAGCAGGACAGGCGGCATGCCGGAAAGGGCGGTGACCAGCTTCGCATGCGCCAGCACCAGGCCGATCAGCAGCGCCTTCTGCTCGCCGGTCGAGGCGAGGCCCGCCGGCATCGCCTTAGCGACATGGGTGACCGACAGCTCCGCCCGATGCGCCCCGAGCAGCGTTCGCCCGGCAGCCCGATCGAGGCCGCGCCCGCCCCGCAGACGCGCCCTCGCCTCGTCCTCTGCCTCGACCGCAGGTCGGCTGAGATCGATGTCGCCATAGCCGGACGCCAGTTGCAGCCCCGCTTTGGGAAACGGATTGGCGGCAGCCGTCTCGCCGATCATCCCGGTCACCAGATCGACCAGTTCGGCGCGGGCAACCGCCATCGCGATCCCGAGCTCGGCCATCTGCGCCTCAAGCCCGGAAAGCCAGGAATCGTCCAGCCGTTCTTCCGACAGCAGCCGGTTGCGCGAGCGCATCGCCCGCTCGTAGTCGCTGGCGCGCCGACCATGGGTCGGATCGACGGCCAGCACCATGCGGTCGAGAAAGCGCCGTCGATCCCCGGCCGGTCCGTTGAACAGCCCGTCCATCGACGGGGTCAGCCAGACGACGCGCAGCAGGTCGAGCATCTCCTCGGCGCTGCGGGCGGGGGTCTCGTCGATGCGGATGGAGCGGGTCGCGGCGCCCGCCGCGTCCGGGGTCACCTTGGTGAGGATTTCCGTCTCGCTGCCGGCGGAGAGCACCGAAGCCGCCACGGAGAAGCCGCCCCCGCCGCCCTGCCGAGCGATCTCCTGATAGGTGGCACGGCGCAGGCCGCGGCCGGGCGACAGCAGCGAGATCGCCTCCAGGAGATTGGTCTTCCCCGCACCGTTGGCGCCGTAGAACACGACGAAACGGCGGTCGAAGCCGAGGCGCAGGGCGGTGTAGTTGCGGAAGTCGGCGAGCCGCAGCCGGCCCAGCCCGACAGGCGCCGCGATCGTGGCGGGGGAGCTGGCGGGAGCCGGCGGAGGCCTGTCGTCCAGGGAAGGCGTGGCGTCAGACCCGCATCGGCATGAGGACGTAGAGCGTCGCGTCGTCGCCGCCGTCCCGGATCAGCGTGGGCGAGCCGGGGTCGGCCAGCATGAACACCGCGTCGTCGCCCGAGAGCTGGCCGGTGATGTCGAGCAGGTAGCGGGCGTTGAAGCCGATCTCGATATCGTCCGAATCGTAGCCGACCGACAGCTCCTCCGTGGCCGTGCCGGAATCCGGCGAATTGACGGTCAGCACGAGCTGCGAATCGGTGAGGGCCAGCTTCACCGCACGGCCGCGCTCGGAGGAGATCGTCGATACGCGGTCGACGGCGGCGGAGAAGGTCTGGCGGTCGAGCGTCAGCGCCTTGTCGTTGTTCTGCGGGATCACGCGCTGATAGTCCGGGAAGGTCCCGTCGATCAGCTTCGAAGTCATCACCACCGGCCCGATGGTGAAGCGCATCTTGGCGTCGGAAAGCTCGACGCGAACCTCCGCCTCGGCGTCGATGTCGCCGAGGAGCTTCTGAAGCTCGCCCACCGTCTTGCGCGGCACGATGACCCCCGGCATGCCTTCCGAGCCCGCCGGCGCCTTCATCTCGGCGCGCGCCAGGCGGTGCCCGTCCGTCGCCACCGCCCGCAGCTTCAAATCGCCTTCGGATTCGATCGTATGGAGGAAGATGCCGTTGAGATAATAGCGCGTCTCCTCGGTGGAGATCGCGAACTGCGTCCGCTCGATCAGCCGGGCGAGTTCGCCCGCCTTGATGGCGAAATCGTGCGAGAGGGGACCTGCGGTGATGTCCGGGAAATCGGATTCCGGCAGGCACTGCAGCCGGAAATTGGAGCGGCCCGAGGAGACCGTCATCTGCGTGCCCTCGGCATTGGTCGAGAGCTTGACCTCGGCGCCGTCCGCGAGCTTGCGAACGATGTCATAGAGGAGATGCGCCGGCACGGTCGTCGCGCCTTCCTGCTCGCCCGTCGCCGTTGCCGTCTCGGTGATCTCGAGGTCGAGATCCGTCGCCTTCAGGCGTAGCCCGCCGGCTTCGGTCTTCAGGAGGACGTTCGACAGGATCGGGATCGTGTTGCGGCGCTCGACGACCCGGTGGACGTGAGCGAGCGACTTCAGGAGATTCGACCGTTCGATGATGATACGCATGGACCGACGCCGTTTCATTCGCACGGGCGCCGGGTTTTCCAGCGCCCGTTCCGGGTTCGAAGTTCTTAGTGACTGGCGGCGTGCTTGGAAAGGCATAACCGCAAGGAAGCGCACGGCGGACCGGCTTTCGCCGGTCCTTCACGCGGGACTGGCGTGCCCCGGGCTCATTCCTCGATCATGCGCCGGATGAGGTCCAGCTCCTCCGCCAGCTTCTCGTCCTTCGAGCGCTCGCCCTCGATCTTGCGCACGGCGTGCAGGACGGTCGTGTGGTCGCGTCCGCCGAACCGCCTGCCGATCTCGGGCAGCGAGCGCGGCGTCATCGTCTTGGCGAGATACATGGCGATCTGGCGCGGCCGCACGATGGTGCGGGTACGCCGTGCCGACAGAAGCTCGGTGCGCGGCACGTTGTAGTGCCGCGAGACGAACTTGAGAATGTCCTCGATGCGGACCTTCCGCTCCACGTTGGCGCGGGTCAGCTGGTTGAGGAGATCGTCCAGATGCTCCGGGGAGAGCGGCTGGCCGAGCGAATGACGGAAAGCGATCTGGTTGAAGGCGCCCTCCAGGTCGCGACCCGAGCCCGCGACACGCTGGGCGATGGACTCGATCACCCGCTCCGGCATGTCGAAGCTCGGGTCTTCGGCCCGCATCGCCTTGACCCGGCTGTCGATGATGGCCCGGCGCATCTCGTAGTCCGGCGCCGCCAGTTCCAGCGTGATGCCGTTGGACAGGCGCGAGCGGACCCTCGGATCCAGCGACTCCAGCTCCGAGGCGGGCCGGTCGGCGGCGCAGATCACCTGCTTGGCCGAGTCGATGAGGGCGTTCAGCAGGTGGCAGAACTCCTGCTGGATCGACTTTCCCTGGAGGAACTGGGTGTCGTCGATGATCAGGATGTCGATCCCTCGCAGCGTCTCCTTCAGGTCGAGCGCGCGGTTGTCGCGGATCGCGGTGGCGAAGCGCCACATGAAGTACTCGGCGGTGAGGTAGACGACGCGCGGCCGGTCGTGGCGACGCACGGCGGCATTGGCGATCGCCTGCAGGAGATGCGTCTTGCCGAGCCCCACGGCGGCATGAATGAACAGCGGATTGAAACGTACCGACTGCGGTCCGTTTTCGGCGATCGCGCGGCCAGCCGCGAGGGCGACGCGATTGGAGGCGCCCTCGACGAAGGTGTCGAAGACGTAGCGCGTGTCGAGGGGCGAGCCGAAATCGGCGGTCGAGCGCGGGGCCTCGTCCACCCGCTCGGTGCGCGAGACCGGCTTCTCTCCGACGGCGATCGGCCGGGCGTCCTCGGCGGCGAGCACCGGCTGCTGGCTGTGGCCGGCGACCCGCGGCTCGCGGATCGTCACGCCGCCGCCCCGTACCGCGCTGCGGATGGCGATCTCGACCTTCAGCGTGCCGGGAACCTCCTCGCGGAAGATCTCGGTGAGCAGCTCCTGATAATGCGACTGAATCCAGCTGCGCAGAAACGCCGTCGGCACCGACACACGGCAGACGCCCTTGCCGGCGGATTCGAGCTTCATGCGCTGGAACCAGCTGGCGAAGATGTCCGGTCCGAGCTGGGCCTTGAGCCGCGCATTCACCCGCTCGATGATTTCCGCCGAACCCTTCGCGCCGCCGTCCATACCTGTCCCGCCGTCTCTGTCGTTTCTTGTTGATGGGTTGCCCTCGTGGAACAACCGTTGCGACGGCACCGCGGATGTCGCCGCGGACGTCCGACGCAGCCCTAGTTCTGCGACCATGGAAGTCCCTCCGCCTTCCAGCCAGCCTTGCGACCCCGGTGGCCCTCCTCATCCGGCGGCCCCTCGAAACCGTTGAGGACGTTAAAGCAGTTCGCGAAGCCGATCTGCGTCATTGCCACGGCGCTGGCGATGGAGCGCACGCCCGAGCGGCACAGGAAGTAGATCGGCGCCGACTTGTCGACACCGGCTGCCGACAGCCGCTCGGCGAGCTTGGTGGCGAAATCCGGATCCACGCTCATCGACGGGAAGGTCTGCCATTCCGCCAGGACGACCGACTTGCCGATCGGCGCCAGCTGCGGAAGCCCGACATAGGCCCACTCCGCTCTGGTGCGCACGTCGACGAGGACCGCCTCACCGCTGTCCGCCAGGGCGGCCCAGCAGGCGGGCGCCGTGACATCACCCCGATATCTTTCATCCATGCAAAACAACTCCCCGCCCCTAACCCCGTCAGGGGCAGAAGATCTTCATGCTCAAACTGCTCTGGTGCGCGCAGAAACTACCGGACGCGCCGGCTGACGTCAGATGGACTGAAAGCGAAGGACATTTCCCATCGTCGGAACCTTGAAGCGGTCCCACAAACTTCTGGAAAACACTGGTTCTCCCCGCACTTCGTCTTCTCCGCACTTGTGTGAGCCGGAAACTACGAAACGTGGCGGGATGCGGCAAGCGGAGTCTGACGGGAATCGTAAGACGGGCGGACTGGCTGTGGCAGACTCGTCATGCGTGTCCCCGGCGGAACCGCCGCAAGGTGCTGACCACCCTGCCTTTCTCTCCTCCCGCTGCAGGTCGAGGGAGCAGCAAAACATAAAAATTGTCCGGTCGGGCCCATTCCCGCTTGACTCGGGGAGTCCCAAATCCTCGGTTAGCCAGCTATTCGCAACTATTCACTGACCTCTTGCAAGCCGCTGTTCTTGAACGATTTTTTCGGCCACACTCGAAAGCGGCGCGGCGCCGATGGGAATCGCATGACGGCAAGATGACAGGAGAGGCAGGCTGCCTTCCAAATGAGCCCCGAATCGAAAAGCCCGGCGCGAAGGCCGGGCTTTTCTTGTCTCACATCGAGTCTTGGCGGCAGCGATCAGGCCTCGGCGAGACCCTTCACGCGATGCGCCAGCCGGGAGATTTTCCGCGAGGCGGTGTTCTTGTGGAAAATGCCCTTGGAGGCAGCGCGCATCATCTCCGGCTCGGCAGCCTTGAATGCGGAGACCGCAGCGTCCTTGTCGCCTGCCGTGAGCGCCTCTTCCACCTTCCTCAGGAAGGTGCGCACGCGGCTGCGGCGAGCGGTGTTGACGGCGGTCCGGCGCGCGATCTTGCGCGTCGCCTTCTTGGCCGAGGGGGTATTGGCCATCGTTCGTCTCTTTCTGTCTGTCGTATCGGCTTTTCGGGTGGCGGCGCCGCTCGCGGCACCCGCCGCGCCGCAACGCAAAAAAACCGGCCACGTCTTTCGACGCCGCCGAATTAGGCGTCCTTATAGGTCGCTTCCCCGGCTCCGTCAATCACCGCGGGGACGCGGGAAGCAATTCCGGATCTTTCCGCACGGTCGCCCGCGACGTCGGCCTGGCTCAGCCACGTCCGCCGAAGACGCGCCGCGGATGGAACGACCCCTGGTCGATCGAGCCCAGCGCGATCAGCCGTCCGTGCCCCGTCGCGAAGGCCTCGTCGCAGGCGGCTGGAGCGTCGCGCCCGCGCAGCAGCACCGAATTGCCCGAGAGGACGCGGCCCGCCTGCTCTTCCGACAGCATCACCTCGGTGAGGTCGCAGAGCGCGGCTTCCGAGTTGATCAGATATTCGTCCAGCGGGGCGAAATCCACGACGCGCGGGGCCGCGCCCGACTCGACCGCCTCGGCATCGAGTACCTCGCGCCCCTCGTCGGCCGCGGCTTCGAGATCGTCCAGCGACACCACGTCCTCTTCGGTGAACCCGGCGACGGAGACCCGCCGCAGCTCGATCACATGGCCGAAGCAGTCAAGGTCGCGGCCGAGATCCCGGGCGATGGCGCGGACATAGGTACCCTTGCCGCATTCGGCTTCGAAGACGGCGGTGTCGGCATCCGGCAGCGCCTGCAGGTCCAGCCGGTGGACGGTGACCGTGCGGGCGGCGATTTCCACGGTTTCACCGTCGCGGGCGAGGTCGTAGGCGCGCTCGCCGGCGATCTTGATCGCCGAGAAGGTCGGCGGCACCTGGGTGATCTCGCCGACATAGTTCGCCATCGCCGCGCGGATCTCCGCCTCGGCCGGCCGCGCGTCTGACGAGCGGGCGACGCTTCCTTCGGTGTCGTCCGTCGTCGTCTCGGCGCCCCACCTGACGGTGAAGCGGTAGACCTTGCGCCCGTCCATGACGAACGGGACGGTCTTGGTGGCGTCGCCGAAGGCGATCGGCAGCATGCCCGAAGCCAGCGGGTCCAGCGTCCCGGCGTGTCCGGCCTTCTGGGCGAAGTACAGACGCTTCAGCTTCGCCACCGCATCCGTCGAGCCCATCCCCTTCGGCTTGTCGAGGATCACCCAGCCGTTGATCGCACGGCCCTTCGGCTTCTTGCCGCGACGCGCCATCAGTTCCGCTCCCCATCATCGTCGTCGTCGCCGAGGTCGCGGGCGACCTCCGGCGACTTCAACAGCGCGTCGATGCGCGCATAATTGTCGAAGGAGGTGTCGATGCGAAACCGCACCTCCGGCATGTATTTCATCTGCCGCAGGGCCGGCGTCAGTCGGCCCCTGATGAAGCGGGCATGGTCGTTGAGCGCCTTGACGTAGGGCTCGGCGTCGTCCTGGCCGAGCACCGTCACATAGGCGGTGGCCAGTTTCAGGTCGTTCGCCATGCGCACTTCCGTCACCGTGATCACGGCCTTCTCCAGCAGCGGGTCGCGGATCTCGCCGCGCTGCAGGACCTCCGTCAGCGCGTGGCGAACCTTCTCGCCGACGCTGAGCAGCCGCTGGGAATGGGCGGAATGAGACGAACGGGCCATGCCGAAGAGGGTCCTTGCCTTCCAGCGGTCGCGCTTCGCGTCGAGCCGCCGGTCCTAGATGTTGAACGC